>JALRHE010000169.1 GCA_023253235.1 Steroidobacteraceae bacterium | reverse complement strand
GGTGGGACACGCGTGATCGTCGAGCAATGCGCTGACTGGCGTGACCCCGATCGGACGATTCTAGGTACGACGCAGGAACAGTGGTTAGCCGAACAACTTGCCACCTCAAAGGCACGCTGGAATCTACTCGGTCAAGGAGTCGTGTTCACCTGGATCGATGAAGACCCAGGTCCGAGGACGCTCAACTGGAACGACAGTTGGGCCGGCTACCCGGCCGCGCGGCGCCGTATGCTGGAGTCGATTTCGGCAAGCGGCGCAAACAACCCCGTCATCTTGGGTGGCGACATTCACGCCTTCATCGCGGGCGATCAAAGAATCGATCCGCGCGATCCGAAATCGCCGATCGTCACGAGCGAATTCGTGACCACTTCGATCACCTCCGGCCCACCGCCGAAAAAAGTCATCGAAGCCTACAACCGCAGCGATGCCGTCGGCGTACACTACGCGGAAAGAGATTACCGCGGTTACTTGCGCCTGGAAGTGACGCCCGACCGCCTGAATGCCGAGATGGTCGGCTTCAGCTCGGTGCGCGAGAGCGATGCCACTGCGACCACGCTGGCCAAGTTCGTCGTCGAAGATGGGCAGCGCGGAATACAGCGCCTATAAAACGCGCCGCTTACGACGCACGTTGGTCGCCGACGACTTCGAACACAGGGCTCGAAAACCCGCCGCCACGTAAGGCACGAGTCGCTCGTGCACGCTGTCCAGATCGTTTGATCGACAAGCGCCTTGCGAAAGATTGTCGATGCGACCCGTCTCGGCGAAGGTCAGGGTCAGCGCGCCGGAGAGGAAGTGGTAACTCCAATAGAGCTCCCGCTCGTCACACCCGGGAAATGCTCGGCGTAGCGCTGCGATGAAGGCGTGGACGACCGGGTCGAAGTAACGGGTCATCATCAAACCGCCAAACTCGGTGGAATTATTGACCTGCGCAATCAAGGCGAAGTACGCCTTCCAGCCGGGACCACCCCTCGCCGAGCGATCCAACAAGGGATGCGTAAACGCATCAATGATCTCCTCCACCTTCGGCGCTCGCGGCTTGGCACGTTGCACAACGGCCTCTAGGCGTCGCAGACGCTCGGCGTTGAGGAGCTCGGCGCGACGCATGAAGACCGTCTCGAACAAAAGTTGCTTGCTACCGAAGTGGTAATTGATGAGCGCTACGTCGACCCCTGCCGCCGTGGTGATGTCGCGGACGGACACGGAGTGAAAACCCCGTTCCGCAAAGAGAATCTCCGCTGCATCGAGGATCTTTTGTCGGGTCGCCTCGGGACCTGCCTTGCGAGGACCACGGACCGGCGCGGCTTTCTTGGTTTTTGGCATCCCCCAAGTCTGACCCGAGCGATGGCTTGTACGCAAACCATCTCGGCCGCTTGTTTTTCAACAATCGCTGAATTAGATTTCATCGACCGTTGAATTAACCAACCATAAATCGATCTACAGGGGACCAGGATGAACGGTATCAATACGACCGCGAAAAGCCGTATCGCGCTATCTGTCGCGCTGGCGCTCGGAACCACCATGATCGCCCTGATGCCCGCGCCATCGCGAGCACAAGATGGCGCCGCCGCTCTCGAAGAAATCACCGTCACGGCGCGCCGACGCGAGGAGTCGCTTCAAGACGTTCCTGTCGCCGTCAGCACCTTCTCGGGTGCAGATCTAGAGCAACTTGGTGCGACGGATATCACCATCCTGCAGCAGACGGTACCCAACCTCACCCTGCAAGTCGCTCGTGGTAGCAACTCCACCTTGATCGCGTTCATTCGCGGCGTCGGTCAGCAGGATCCGCTGTGGGGCTTTGAGCCCGGCGTCGGTCTCTACGTCGATGATGTGTATGTCGCGAGACCCCAAGGCGCCGTTCTCGAACTCTACGACGTCGAGCGCATCGAAGTTTTGCGTGGTCCACAGGGCACTCTGTATGGTCGTAACT
Source organism: Steroidobacteraceae bacterium (assembly GCA_023253235.1). GTDB lineage: Bacteria > Pseudomonadota > Gammaproteobacteria > Steroidobacterales > Steroidobacteraceae > UBA964. The sequence goes on along the minus strand of JALRHE010000169.1, from coordinate 3,906 downwards.
CGGTGGGTGGCGCAGTCAAATACGTCACAAAGCGCTTAGGGGACGATGCATCGTTTGATACCAAAGTTACGCTCGGCTCGTACTCGCAGCGCGACCTGTCGGTCAAGGCCGCCCTGCCCCTGACCGAGACTCTCTCGCTCGGTGCCGCACTCTCCAGTCTCAATCGCGATGGCTTCGGTAAGAACCTGGTCACCGGCGCAGAGCATTACGACAAGGACATCCTCGCTTATCGATTGGCGATGGAATGGAAGCCGAGCGAAAACCTGTTTTTCCGCGTCGCCGCAGATGACCTGCAGGACGACTCGAACGCCCGCCACGGTCACCGCGAGGTCGCAGGTTCCGGCCTCACGGCCGGCGAGACCGTGCTGCCGAATCTCTATGACACGCGTGCAGGCTTGGGCGATGACAACTCGGTCGCGACCGAAGGCGTTTCGATCCTGGGCGAGTATTCCCTCAGCGACCAATACATGCTGCGCTACATCGCAGCGCGTCGCGAGGGACGCACCGACACGCTCATCGACTTCGACACCGCACCCGCTGCCGCACTCGATGTGCCGGCCTTCTACGAAGACGATCAAACCACCCACGAGTTGCAGCTGGTCTACTCTGGCGATCGCGCCTCGGCCGTCGCCGGCGTTTTCTTGATGGACGGGACCGCGGCTGGCGCCTTCGACACCATCGTCGGCATCGCCAATCTCACGACCGTTACCTCCGGCCAAGTGGAAACGGACAGTTTTGCCGCCTTCGCCGATCTCAGCTATCGATTCACGGATCAGTGGTCCGTCTCGGTCGGCGGTCGATACACGAAAGATGAAAAGAAAGGTACGGTTTATCGTCAGAACTTCACGGGTATCCGCAGCCCTCTCTTTGGAAACTCCAAAGCGGTTCCCGGTCTGCTGCGCACGAACTACACCAACGAGCGCGAGTTCTCGGAGTTCACGCCGCGCATCAGCGTCTCCTACGAGCCGAGCGATGCACTGACGGTATACGGCTCTTGGGGCAAGGGCTTCAAGTCCGGTGGCTTCGATATGCGTGGTGATGCGATCTTCTATGCCGACACGGTCAAAGGCTACGAGCCAGAAGTCGTCGAAACGCTCGAGCTTGGCGTGAAGACCTCCTTGCTCGATGGTCGCGCAAGACTCAATGCAGCGGTATTCACCTCGGACTACACCGATCAGCAAATCACCTCCCAGTTTGCGATTGGGACCACGGTCGTCAGCTTCGTGGACAACGCGGGTAGTTCGTCGATCGATGGCCTCGAGTTGGAGGGCTCACTGTCACTCTCAGAGAATCTCTCGGCAGCGTTCCAGGTAGGCTACATCGACGCGAAATTCGACGAGTTCATCACCTACGATCCTGCAACCGCGACCCGTCGTAACCTCGCGAGTCAGCGCGCGTTTCAGAACACGCCCGAGTGGACGGCCGCTCTGTCTCTGAACTGGACTCAGGACCTAGGCGACAACGGCTCGCTGACCATCGTGCCCGCCGTCTCCTATCGCGATGACTATCAGCTCTTCGAAGTGGCGAACCCCGCGATCGACCAGAAGTCGTACTCCATCGTCGATCTTGCGGCGACCTGGACGGCTTCTGACGGACGCCTGAGCGTGACTGCGGCAGGACGCAATCTCACTGATGAGCGCTATCGCATCGGTGGCTACGTGTTCGCCGGCCCTGTGTTCGGCAATGTCCAGAACGCGTTCTACGCACCGCCCCGCCAGTACTCGGTCAGCGTCGCTTATTCATTTCGCTGATCGATGATGACGACGGCGCACTTTGACGCGCCCGAACCGCTGCTGCCGGATCTGATCGACCGGCAGTCGCGGTGGTTGGGCGAGAAGCCGGCCATGGTCTGCGACGATCTCGTCTGGTCGTGGCAGACCTTCGGTCGGCGCTTGCGCCACTTTGCCGCTCGACTGCGTAGCTCAGGCATTAAGCCGGGCGACCGAGTGGTCGTGGTGATGAACAACGGCCCGGAAATGCTCGAATCGCTCTTCGGCATCATCCGCGCCGGCGCCTGCGTGGTGCCGCTCAACGTGTCGGTATCGGCCGAGGCGATGGCGGCGATGATCGACGATTGCGAAGCCTCGGCCGTCATCGCGAGCGTAAGCTACGTCGAACAGTTCGATCCGAAAAAACATCCGCAGGTACGACTGTGGCTAGCGGCTGCGGAGACGTCGACGACGACCCCAGGATCGTCGTGGAATGACTACGCAACCTGGCTGAACGTGACGGTCGAAACCTCGCTGCAGAACGAAATCGACAGCTACAAGGCCACCCCGGACGCGCTCTGCAACATCATCTACAGCTCCGGTACAACCGGCATTCCGAAAGGCATCACGCACGATCATCGACGCCGTATCGACTGGGCCCGCTCCATCGCTCTGGCGCTTCGCTACGACTCGCGCGCCATCACGCTCTGCCCGATCGGGCTTTACTCGAACATCAGCTGGGTCAGCATGCTCAGCACCTTCGTCGTCGGCGGCACGCTCGTGATAGAGCGACGCTTCGAACCAGAACGGGTCTTGCGCACGATCGAAACCCACCGCATCTCGCATGGTTCGCTCGTACCGATCATCGTTCAGCGTCTTCTCGAGAGTCCCCTCTTCGGCAAAACCGACATGCGCTCGCTACGCGCCTTGATGTGCTGTGGCTCGCCGTTGCCGTTACCGATCAAACAACGCGCACTACACGATTTCGGCTGTGCTTTCATTGAACTGTATGGGCTGACGGAGGGCGTCATCACCACGCTCGATCCGGAGGAAGCCGAAGGGCGCGAGATGTCGGTCGGCAAGCCTCTGCCCGGCACTGACATCCTGCTGATCGACGAGACCGATCGACCGGTTGAACCGGGCGAGAGTGGCGAGATCGTCTCGCGTGGTCATATCACGATGACGGGCTATTACCGTCGTCCCGAAGCCAATGCCGAAAGCACGTGGATCGATCCGACCGGCGCCGCCTGGCTACGCACCGGTGACATAGGACGCTTCGACGAACACGGCTACCTCTTTATCGTCGATCGCAAGAAAGACATGATCATCTCCGGCGGGCAAAACGTGTATCCCGCGGACATCGAATCCGTCGCTGCGGTGCACCCGTCCGTCGCCGAGATCGCCGTTATCGGCATCAAAAGCGCTAAGTGGGGAGAGACTCCCTACGCGATCGTGGTACCAAGCGCAGGCAAGGCTCCGAGCGAGTCTCTAGCGATCGAACTGCGCGAATGGATCAACGCCCGCGTGGGTCGCCAGCAACGCGTGGCGGGTGTCGCCTTGGTGGATGCTCTGCCCCGAAACCCGAACGGTAAAATCCTTAAAAGGGAGCTGCGCAAAACCCATGCCCATCTCGAAGCTCACGTCGCCTAAAACGGCACCGGCCGCGCTGATGGCAGCGCTTCTCGTCGCCGCATCGGCCAACGCGAAGGACGAGGCAAGCCCGTATCAGGAAACACCGGAACGACACGTCTTCGATGGTGAAACCGACGATCTACTGACCGCAGGCCTCGGGATTTCGGGACTCATCCAACAACCGAGCACCGCAGAGGCCCCTAAGCTCAGCACGTGGCGCGATCAACGTCGTCGCGCCATTCACCAGAATTGGCGAGCACTCGTCGATCTACGACGTTGGACTTATGGCAGCTATATACGTATCGCAGGTATCGAGTACGTCGCACACGCCAAGGCGAGCAAAGGCATTCCCGAATCGTCGTTCCTACTGCAGATTCCCTCGACCTTCGATCCCAACCATCCCTGTCTGCTGGTCACAGCAGCGTCAGGTTCACGTGGAATTTTTGGCAGTTTGCCGACCGTCGGCCAGTGGGGTCTGCGCAAAGGTTGTGCCGTCGTCAGTGACGATAAAGGTCTTGGCATGCGAGTCACCGACGCCACGAACGGTTGGCGGCTCACCGCATCT
>JALRHE010000113.1 GCA_023253235.1 Steroidobacteraceae bacterium | reverse complement strand
GCCACATTCTCGATAAGCGCCGGACTCACACCCTCGCCGACCATCGAGATGCCTTCGTTGACGTAGCTACCGAAGAAGCGACTCGTGAAAAAACCGCGCGAGTCGTTAACGACGATCGGCGTCTTGCGAAGCAGTTTGATGAAGTCCAAAGCGCGTGCGAGTGTCGCGTCCGAGGTCTTCTTGCCACGAATCACCTCGACCAATGGCATTCGATCGACCGGTGAAAAGAAGTGCAAGCCGATCAGATTCTTCGGGCGCTTTGAGTACTCCGCGAGCCCCGTGATGGGCAACGTTGACGTGTTGGACGCGAGCACGGCGTCGGCCGAAAGAACGGCATCGGCGGCAGCAATCACCTTTGCCTTGACGTCTCGGTTTTCGAACACCGCCTCGACGACCAATTGAGCACCCCGTAGGGCACTGTAGTCTCCCGTTGGCGTGATCTTCGCAAGTGCAGCGTCAGCCTTTTCGGACGAGAGACGACCTTTGGCGACGGCATCGCCGAGACGCTTGGCAATACCTGCCTTACCGCGCTCAGCCGCTGCAGCATCGACATCCACCAATACGACCTCGACACCAGCACGAGCTGCGACCTGCGCGATACCCGCCCCCATCAACCCGGACCCGAGAACACCGATTTTCCGAAACTCCGTCGGCGGCGGTGCCGTTGGCCGTCGATACAACTTCTCGCATCGAGTTTTGTTGATGAACAAAGTGCGGATCATGTTCCGGGTCGTACCCTCGATCATGAGCCGCGTCATGTACTTGCACTCGACTCGCAGTGCGAGATCCATCGGCAATAGCGGTCCTTCGAAAAGGCACGACAAGATCGCTTGCGGTGCGGGCAAGTTGTCTGCGGTTTTCTCGTGCACCATCGCATTGGTGGCAACCAAAAGACCCGCTACGCGCGGCTCCATCGGCCCTGCACCACCTGGCATCCGGAAATCGCGCTTATCCCACGGTTTCACGCAATCACCGACCTCACGCACCCAGCGTTTGGCTGCATCGAGCAACTCTCCGACGGGCACGACGGCATCGATTACCTTCGCGGACAAGGCGGCCTTCGGATCAAGCGCCTTACCCTCAAGCAACAAGGGCATAGCCGCCTGAATGCCAAGCATACGCGAGAGACGTTGGGTACCACCGCCAGCGGGCAGCATGCCGATCTGAACCTCGGGCAGTCCCACTATCAAACCCGGCATATCTGCGACGAACCGTTGATGACAAGCAAGAGCGATCTCTAATCCACCGCCCATCGCCGTGCCATTGATTGCGCACGCCACGGGTTTGCCGCAGGTTTCCAGCTTACGTAACAACTTCGACAGCGAGAACACCTTGTCAAACATCTCAGCGGGCGGCAAACGCAGCATCGCCTCGTTGTTGCGCTCGATATCATTGAGATCTGCGCCGGCGAGAAAAAGAGTTTTGGCAGACGTGATGACTGCCCCTTTCGTACCCGACTCACTCTTCAAGCGCTCGATACAGGCATCGAGATCGTCAAGGAAGGCTTGGTCGATAGTGTTCGTCGACTTGCCGGGGTTATCCAAGGTCCAAACGGCAACGTCTTGATCCAGTTCGTAACGAATTACGCTATTCATGCTTACTCCTCGTTCAGACGCGCTCGATGATGGTGGCCGTACCCATGCCGGCGCCGACGCAGAGCGTCGCGAGTCCGGTACCGAGATTTCGCCGCTCCATTTCATCGAGCAACGTACCTAGGATCATGGCGCCAGTCGCACCGAGCGGATGCCCCATCGCGATCGCGCCGCCATTCACGTTTATCTTCTCGTGCGGGATCGACAAGGCTTCCATGTATCGCAGAACCACCGCAGCGAACGCTTCGTTGAGCTCAAATAAATCGATATCGGAGGTGCTCATCCGAGCGTATTTGAGCGCCCTCTCGGTGGCAGGCGTCGGCCCGGTCAACATAATGGTCGGCTCCGATCCAATCGAAGCGAATGAGCGAATGCGTGCCCGTGGTTTCAAACCCGTCTTTCGACCGAAAGCGGCATTACCGATCAGCACTGCCGCGGCGCCGTCGACGATCCCGCTGGAGTTGCCCGCGTGGTGTCGATGCTCAATCCGCTCGACCTGCGGATACCGAAGCAGCGCGACACCATTGGAGCCATATTTCTCACCCATCTCAGCAAACGAGGGTTTGAGACCCGAGAGCGCCTCAAGCGTGACGCTGCCGCGCACCGTCTCATCGCGCTCGAGCAATGGGACACCGAGAATATCTTTGACGGCCACGACCGAGCGCGCAAAGCGACCCTCACTCCATGCCGCGGCGGCACGCTGCTGGCTCGCCACGGCATACCGATCGAGGTCTTCGCGACTGTAGCCATGCAAAGTGGCGATCAAGTCCGCACTCACCCCTTGCGGAACGAAATAGGTCGCAAACGCTACGGTAGGGTCCGTCGCCCACGCGCCGCCGCCGGTGCCCATCGGCACGCGGGACATG
>JALRHE010000325.1 GCA_023253235.1 Steroidobacteraceae bacterium | reverse complement strand
CCACGATCGAACGCGCTAACTCGTCATCACCGCTTGCCACGATGAGCGGCACGGGATTCTCGCCGTATTCGAGCGCGACGGCCCGCTCAACCGGAGGGCTCATACGCGCACCGTACGTAATTGACCGGGCACGGCCGAAGGAGGCGCTTTCTCACCACGTGGATCGAGCACGGACCACCGCGCAAGCTCGAGGCCGGCTTCTTGGAACCGACGGGCGAGTTCCTGACGAGCTGACTCCCAATGCGTCGCACGATCCGCTCGCGGTGTCAGTAGCGTGACCGAGACACCTGCCGTACCGACTTGCTCGAGACGAATATCGATATTGCCCTCGGGCAATTCGATCCCCGAGAGCCGAATACGCCACGGTGGCTCTTGATCGTCCCGCTGATCTCCCGGCGCCTCGTCATCGCGAACCCGCCGCGGATCTTGCTGAAAAACAACCCACCAGGCACCGAGCCCATCGGGCGCCGGCAAGACAAAGGAATAACAGCATCCGCCCGATTGATGCGCCACGTTGGCCGCGCTCTGAAACCCGACAAGTTCATCGAGCGCAGCCCAAGCGTCTTGGATCGATTGGCCAGCGGGCTGTCGATAGATCGAGTCGAGCAGTTGCCGCTTCACATCGGCCACAGGGACGCTGCGTTTATCTTTGAGCTTCGACTCGTAAAAAAGCCCTGAATGGGTCAGTGAGACAGTCAAAGCCTGAACCCAACCCGTCACACCACGCGAAAGCGACACAGCAGGGCTTTCGGCTGCAGTCATACCGTCGGTTTGAGTCGACGCTCCTGCTCCACGTGCCGGAGACAACCTCAGCAGCCAGTCAGCCAATGCCCGAGGAGGCTCCAGCTTGGCTGCCAAAGATTGCACACCCAACGTCGAAGGGGGCGTCGCACGCACCGTAGTCATTGCGGTAGCGCCATCGGCGGGTGCGATCTCATTGCCACCGGCAAGGGCCACCGTCATGTTGCGAACTACCGGAGGAGAGCCGCCGATCCGCGCCATCGATCGCCCGGCGAGTGGCAGCATCGGCACCAGCATCATCGAACCCGATGGGTCGCGTGACACCTGCAACGACAATTGCGAGTTTTCCGTCACACCCGGTATCGGCCGAGACGAAAAGAAACGGTCACCGACTTTCAGGATCATCTCGTCGTTCTGATAGCGAACCGACGCCGACAGCAGCGATCCCGCCTGCCAGGTGCCTGAACCCGAGCCCGCATTCGGCAACACGATCGCACGATCGAGCGCGGGCACCAGATCGTTATCCGGTGGCACAGGAGCTTGTGGAGGAAGACCAACCGGACTGAGCATCGCGTTACCAGTCGCTGTCTGAACTCAAAACTTGAGCGGGCGCCGAGCGCCTGGATGCTGGAGTATAGTTCGAATATTCCGGTTTGGAGGTTTTGCCATGAAAGGCCGTCGGCGTTCGTTGATCGCAGGGTGCATCGCCGTGCTTATCGCCAATGGAGTACCGAGCGTTGCCTTCGCGTCCGACCCACCGTCGCCGACCAAGACCGCCAACTCGGCTCAACCGATGAAAACTCCCGATGCGCGATCACGGGCTATCCCGGAACTCGTTTGCTCGGCCGATCGGTTGATGACCATCGATAATCAGTCGCTCGAAACCAAAACATCGGATGAACCGTTTCGTTTGCGGTTGCGAGGCAATCTGCTCTATATCGGGCAAACAGCCGGAACCGAAAAATTCTCAAGTACGATCGCCCGAAATGATCGTCGACGCTGGGTCACAGCGACGGCGATTCTCACTCTCGACGAAGATTTGGTTATCGGCACTCTCACAGACGTGAAGGCCAACACCATCACGCTTCGTCCGCTGATCTGCGAACCGTTCGATAGCTCCAAGCGCTAAGCGATCTATCACGTGCATCGCTGCCGACCACTCAAGTCATCGAGCCTCACGGTACTTTTCATTTCCGTGCTGCTGACTGCCTGTGGTGGTGGTGGTGGTGGCGGCGGCGGGTCGAGCGCGGGCAGCGGCTCTAATCCACCCCCCGCTAGCGAGGCTCCAATCCAGACTGGCAGCTGGGTCGATGTCGCCTTCAGTGGCTTGAGTTACGTATCGGGCACGATCAACGGAACGACAAGCGCCACAGGCGGATACACCTATCGTTGCCCAAGCGGTTGCGACAGCATTCGTTTTGCTATTGGTGGGATCGCCATCGGTCAGGCGACAGTAGTAGCCGCTACCCTCACCTTGCGTGAACTGCAAGGCGGCATGGAAGGCGGCGTGCTCTCGAGCGCAACGTTACGTCGTGGTCAATTTCTGTTTGCACTCGATGGCGATGCCGATGTCAGCAACGGAGTCTCGATTCCGGCAGAGGTCGCCAACGTCCTCTCGACGCGCAGTTTGAACTTCTCGTCGCCGACGTTCGATACCGATCTCGCTGCGATTCTCGACGTCTTGCGCAAGGACAGCCGCTTGAGCGCCAGCTATCGCGCATCGATCAGCGCTCCATCAATAGATTTTGTCCGAGCGATACTCGAACAGGGCGAAGCGATGGCGAGGGGCGTCTTCGTCGAAACGCCTACGGCCGCCGGTGATGCCAACGAGCTGCGCAAATATGTCGTCAAGCTGCCCGATAGCGCCCTGGCGCCCTACTTCGGTACCAGTA
>JALRHE010000076.1 GCA_023253235.1 Steroidobacteraceae bacterium | reverse complement strand
CTCGTCAATGACTTCTACGCCGAGCGAGCTGAATCAGCCGCTAGCGCATTACGAGCCGATGGTTACGAAGCCGTGGCTGCGCCGGGCGATATCACCCTAGCGACCACGGCCGACGATCTGTGCAGCTTGGCGCGATCGCGTTACGGAAACATCGACACTCTGATCAACAACGCTGGTGTACCGGTTGGTATGTCTACTTCGCTACGCACCTTCGACAAACTCGGCACCGTCGACTTTGATCGACAACTCGCGCTGAACTTCCACGCGGTCGTTCACTTGTGCCGAGCGGTGCTACCGGCGATGCGGGCCGCCCAATTTGGCCGTATCGTCACCATCTCATCGGAGTCATGGCGACTCGGTCAAAACATGGGACTCTCCGACTACGCGGCAGCCAAAGCCGCAACCATCGGCTTTATGCGCAACCTGTGCAAAGAGGTCGGTCCCAATGGCGTAACGGTCAATGTTCTCTCGCTCGGCGCCATGAACAACTACGGCTATGACGAAATCGCCAAACGGGTAACCGCGGTCGGACGAGCGGGCTCCCCTGAGGACGTCGGCGCAGCCGTTGCCTATCTCGCTTCGCGCGAGGCCTCTTGGATGACCGGACAAACCATTCCGCTCAACGGCGGATCGTCGACTTGCTGATCAGGGCTCGAGCACTTCGATGGCGGGCGGCTGATAGCTCCCATCCAGCACGGCGCGTGCGGGTTCGTACATCCGCATGATCAGATAGAACGGCTCCTCGTCGATGGGCAACCAATTGACGCTATCGTCAGTAGGTGCCTCGCGCGACACGATAATCACGAACGATCCGTCCGCTCGGGTCTTAAAACCGGAAATATGAGGACCGATGCTAGAGCGGCCGAGCGAGTTCTCGATCAAAGAATAATCACGGCTTCGATAGGCACTGATTGACCAAAAGGCACCAACCGGGGGCACATCCTCCGGCGCGAAGCGCAGTAGGTAACGCCGCGCGCCATTCAGCTCGATGCCACTACCCTGACTCGTCAACGCGCCATACACCGTCTCTTCGGGCAAATTCGCATAGCCGCTGAAGGCCACCGTCGCTCGCATCAGATAGTCGTAACCGTATCGACCGAGTGCAAGCGGAAAGATCCAACCGCGTCGAATATCGGATAGGGGGCGACGAGAGGTGGCAAGCAACATTTGCCGCGCGGACTCGATCGCGCGCGTCAAGCCTCGACGGGTTGCGGCGCTCGCCTGCTCGGCCGAAAATATCTTCGCCGGTCCGAAACCAACCGCATCGAATTGCGCAAGCAGCGCGGCCTCCTCTTTCGAGTTCGGATTGCTACGCAGCCACTGATTGAGCGTCTCGTAAAACGCCAGGGAATCGACCAAGCGAACGGACGTAGCGGACGCTGGCGGCGAATGCGCAGTAGCGGCAAGACCGCGTTTCCATTCGGACAAGCGGACCGTCTTGAAGCCTTCTAGTACCTGACTAGCCGACGCGAGATCATCTTCGCCGCCCACCATGACGCGCCCGAGCACCCAAGCACGATGGGTCGGCACGCGAATGACATGCAGGTCTTTGGGTAACTCACCCTCGAAGCTCGGTCCGACCAAGACGAAATCCCGCGCAGCGGTGCCAGTGGTTCGACGACCCACATGCTGGACCTCCGAATAGAAATCGGTCACCGCGAGCGTGTAGTAGCGACCATGTGTATCTGGCGCACGAATCACCACCGGCTCGGTCTGCAGATCGAACCAGCCGCTGAGGTAGAGAGTATCCGCGTTCGGTGCACGTAAGGAACCCGCGGTTGCGGGCGTCACACGCTTACGAAAGCGAAAGAATTGGTTGACGGGCGCGATAACGCGCTGCTCAGGACCGACCGAGTGAGTCTCGTTGAACATTGCCTGCGTCATATCGACCGCTGGGAACCCGTAGAGATAGCCGAGCGTACCGATGTGATAAGCCCGCGCCTCTTCAATTTCCTCCGCGGGCGCTGCGGTCAGAGCCGATGCCGAGGCCACCAGCAACCCGACGCTCGACACCCAACCCCATATCGACACGACCAACGTCTTTGATCTTTTCATTGTGATCGCCTCATCGTGATCCCTACACCCTCATCGCCACACCAGATGCAGCGGCAGACTTTTCAAGCCTCCGGTGAAATTACTCTCGATTCCTTTGACTGGACCTGCGATCGACACATCCCTCAGCATCGGTAACAAAGTCGCGAAAAATGCGCGGATTTCCGTCAGAGCGAGCAAGCGCCCAAGACAATGATGCACACCATGACCGAAGCCCAGATGGGGATTCGGGCGTCGATCCACGATGAAACGCCCAGCCTGATCGAACACCTGCGAATCGCGATTCGCCGAATTGAAAAACAAGGTTACGGACTCGCCTGCAGCAATCTTGACGCCGCTGAGCTCAGTATCATCGGTAGCGGTACGACAGAAATGACGCACCGGCGTAACCCAACGAACGATTTCATCTGCCAACAACTTGGCCGACTCTACGCCAGGCTCGACTCGACAACGCTCCTCCGGATTCTCGGTGAGCGCCTGCATACCGCCAGCCAATGCGGCGCTCGTCGTCTCGTGCCCTGCGGTCGTGACGATGAGCAGGTACGAGAGTGTTTCCACCGGTCCGAGCGGTCTGCCATCTATGCGGGCGTTGGCGATGAGACTCGTCAAATCGTCGCCAGGATTGCGACGGCGATGCCGCACGATGTCCTCGTAATAAGCAAATAATTCTCCGACGACGTCGACGCCGTAAGCCTCGGATTTGCGCAACTCCGGGTCACTCGCACTCAGCAACTGCTGCGTCGTTCGCAAAATGAACGGCGCGTCGCTCTCGGGCAAATCGAGAATCGACATGATCACCGACAGCGGAAACCAGACGGCAACGTCTTTGGCGAAATCGGCCTGGGATCCACACTCACGCATCCGGGCGATCGATCGCTCGACCATGGCGGTTACCTGTCCTTCGAGTCGCCGAACACCGGCACCCATGAACCAACTTTGGGTGAGCTCGCGGAACGCGCGATGCTCCGGCTCGTCCATATCGATCAGCGTTCGAACACGCTCGCGACGACCCCGCCGACGATTCTCTTCACGGGCTTGTAACCAATCGAGCAGATCGCCCAATGGACGCTGCGATAA
>JALRHE010000045.1 GCA_023253235.1 Steroidobacteraceae bacterium | reverse complement strand
CATCCTGGCCATCGAATCTTCCTGCGACGAATCCGCCGCTGCCGTGCTCGACAGCGACGAGGGTTTGTTGGCCCACGAGTTGTTCTCGCAAGTCGAGTTACACCGAATTTATGGCGGCGTCGTGCCGGAGTTGGCTTCGCGCGATCACGTGCAGCGTCTGCTGCCACTCGTAAAAGCAGCGCTTGCCGAGGCGAAGACCGAGCCCGCGCAACTCGATGGTATCGCCTACACGGCAGGCCCTGGGTTGATCGGTGCTTTGTTGAGTGGGGCAGCGCTCGCCCGTTCGCTTGCCTACGCTTGGAAACTGCCAACGGTCGGGGTGCATCACCTCGAGGGGCATCTGCTGGCGCCGCTACTTGAACCGAATCCGCCAGCCTTTCCTCATCTGGCGTTGCTCGTTTCCGGCGGGCACACGATGCTGATCGAAGCGCGCGGCGTCGGCGACTACACGCTGCTCGGACAGACTCGCGACGATGCGGCGGGCGAGGCGTTCGACAAGAGCGCGAAGTTGCTCGGGCTCCCGTATCCCGGCGGCCCCGAGCTCGCTCGATTGGCCGAGCAGGGGCGGGCAGGTCGCTTTGAATTCCCGCGACCCATGCTGGATCGACCTGGCCTCGAATTCAGTTTTTCGGGCCTCAAAACCGCGGTGCTGAACGCCGTGCGTGCGATCGGTGAACCGACCGACGTCGATAAGGCTGACATTGCTCGTGCACTGCAGGAAGCGGTGGTGGATACGCTCGTCGGCAAATGCGTGCGGGCGTTGGAGCAAACCGGGCTCGATGCGTTGGTGGTGTCGGGCGGTGTCAGCGCCAATTTGCGCTTGCGAGAGCGCCTCGATAAGGCTGCGGCTCGCTGCGGCGCACGCGTGTACTATCCGCGCCTCGAGTTCTGCACCGACAACGCCGCCATGATTGCCGTGGCAGGCCTGGCGCGACTCGAGGCCGGCGAGCGAGATGGTTTGCGGATCGCTGCGCGAGCGCAGTGGCCTCTGGAGACTTTGCAGCCTCCGAAGAATTCTTTGAATACACAGGACACATCGACAACATCATGAGTGCGCGTCAACCCGACAAGATTTTCCTCCGTGGCCTCGAGGTCGAGTGCATCATCGGTTTCATCGACTGGGAACGGCGGATCAAACAGAAAGTCGAGATCGATCTCGAGATGCCGGTCGATTGTTCGCGCGCCGCACGTAACGACGACGTCGCCGACACACTGGATTACAAGCAGGTTGCCAAGCGCGTGATCGCTTTCGTCGAGGGCTCGCAGTTCATGCTGGTCGAAACGATGGCGCACAAGATGGCCGTCATGATCCTCGAAGAATTCGGTATCGAGTGGATCCGGATTTCGATCAACAAGCCCGGTGCGATCCGTGGCTCGCGCGACGTTGGCGTCGCGATCGAGCGGACGCGCGCCGATCTCGGTTGAGCACGATGACCGAGGTTTACGTTGCTGCGGGAAGCAACGTCGAGCCTGAGCGCTATCTTCTTCTGGCGGCCAAAGAAATCGCTCGGGTATTCCCCGGGGCTCGCTTTTCGGCCGCTTATCGCAACGCCGCCGTGGGTTTCGAGGGCGAGGATTTCATTAACTTCGTCGTCGGGTTTTCGACCGAGTTGTCGGTCGAGGCCGTCATCGCCGAGTTGCAGCGTATCGAAGGGCTTTGTGGTCGACTGCGCGATGCGCCGAAATGGGCGCCGCGAAGCATGGATCTCGATATTCTGGTCTTCGGCGATCGTGTTTGCGATCTGCCGGGTCTCGTCTTGCCGCGTCCTGATTTGTTGAAGCGTCCGTACATGCTCGGCCCGATGGCCGAGCTCGCTCCTGACTTCGTCCATCCCACGCGTCTGTCGACCATGGCGCAGTTATGGGCGGATTTCGATCGTGCCGCGCACCCGATGGTGCGGGTAGAGATAGGGCTCGATTCAGCGACTGCGTGAGAGACGTGAGATCGTCACCAGCCGACACTGCGTCCGCCATCGACGGCCATGATCTGACCGGTGATGAAGGGCGCATCTGCGGCAAAGAACAGAGCCGTGCGTGCAATATCCAAAGCCGAGCCAGATCTTTTCAGCGCGGTGCGATCGACGATCTTCTTCTGCAGAGCGGCATCGGCTACGCCATCTGCCGGCCACATCACGGGACCCGGGGCGATCGCGTTGACTCGGACATGCGGACCCAGCTCACGAGCCAAAGATTTCGTCAGCATGATCAGACCGGCTTTGGCGATCGAGTAGGTCGGATAGCGTCGCAACGGCCGCATGCCATGGATGTCCACGATGTTCAGAATCAGTCCGTTCGACAAGCGCAGTGCGGGCGCGGCAGCCTGCGAGAGAAACAGCGGCGCTTTGAGATTCGAGCCGACCAGATCGTCCCAGTGCTCGAGCGTGATCTCGCCGACTGGTGTCGGGTAAAAGGTGGACGCGTTGTTGATCAGGATGTCGAGCCGACCAAAGCGCTTGCGGGTTTCTTCTACGAGTGTGCCGAGAGCGGCGGTGTCGAGAAGATCCGCAGACAGCCTGAGCGTGCTGTCGGGTCGCGATTGCTCGAGATCGGCGCACAATTTTTGAGCGGCATCGACCGATCGATGGTGATGAATGACCACGTTGGCGCCCGCTGCATGCAGTTCGCGGGCAATGGCAGCGCCCACTCGACGCGCTCCGCCGGTGATGAGGGCGACTTTGCCAGCGAGGGCGTGGCGTGGGGTGTCGATTGTCATGGTGAATCATTATGACCCATTTGCCGAAACCGCAACCTGAGGCGCTTGCCCATTCGATCCGCGTATCGGAGCGAATAGCCGAGCGATTGGTTTTGGCTCGCGGCTGGTTGTCGTTCGCCGAATTTATGCAGCTCGCGCTGTATGAGCCGGGTCTGGGTTATTACAGCGCCGGTGCTAGCAAGTTTGGCGGTGCCGGCGATTTCGTGACGGCCCCGGAAATTTCACCGCTTTTCGCCGAGGTCGTCGCGGAGCAAATCGACTTGGCGCTGCGAGCGGTCGACAGTGGTGATCTGCTCGAACTCGGTCCCGGAACGGGGGCTTTTGCAGCCGGCGCTATCGATGTGTTCAACCGGTGCGGTACGCCGATTGAGCGTTACCGCATGTTGGAAGTGTCGGCTGATCTGCGGGAGCGTCAGGCGGAGCGCCTTGCGCGCGTGAACCACGCGCATCCGTCGCGCGAATGGTGCGATCGCTTACCGGAGGCTTTCTCAGGCGTCATCTTCGGTAACGAGATTCTCGATGCTCTGCCGTGCGAGCGATTCGTGACGCACGACGACCAATATTGGCGCTTGGGTGTGGGGCTTGCATCCGAATCCAGCTCGGGTGAACCGCGTTTCGAGTGGCGAGTGCGTCCGGCCGATGGATCGGCGCCGGGCGACGACGAATTCCGGCGAGAGGCGGCGCATCTGCAGCAGAGCTTGCGAGCACTCGGTATCGAGCTGCCGAACGATTACTGCGGCGAGTGGCAGGTGGGTCTCGATGGCTGGTTCGAGTCGATGGCAACCTCGTTGACATCAGGCGTCATGTTGCTCGCCGATTATGGGTTGCCACGATCACAGCTCTACCATCCCGATCGCGCGCGCGGCAGCTTGCGCTGTTACTACCGGCATCACGCGCACGACGACCCCTTTCTTTGGCCGGGCCTCAACGACATCACAGCGTGGGTCGATTTCACGCGTGTCGCCGAGGCAGCCGAGCGAGCCGGACTGCAGGTTCAGGGGTTTACCACGCAGATGGCGTTCCTTGCGGGCGGTGGTATCGAGCAAGCGATGGCGCGCGCCCTCGACGCGGAGAGCTTGGCTTCCTCGGGCGCTCGCGTAGCAGAGCAAAGCAAGCTCGCCGGTGGCTTGCGACGCTTGCTGATGCCCGGCGAAATGGGCGAGTCGGTGAAGTTCGTGATGTTGGGGCGCGGTGACGAGATCGACCTTCCCGCGTTTGCACTGCGCGACTTACGTCACACGCTGTAGCGTCACTCGGCGATTTGTTTGATGGCGGCCAGGCGTAGTGCGCGTAGCCGCTCGCCGATCTTTGGGCCGTCTAGCCCCGCTCTTTCGCGATCACCGAATACCACGGCGCGTGCCGCCGACCACGCGGATTCGATGCGCGCTCTTTGAGGATAGGGCTGATCCTGCAAACCGAGGCGTCCGCGCGCATCGCATTCGCACACTTCCAGAAAATCGGCGAAACGCTCGGGTCGACGAAATGCATCGCTTTGTTCTAGAAGCTCGAGAATCGTCGTGGCGCGAAGCTCGAGGCCGCGATGGACGTGAGTGTGAAAGCGACTCGCGAGGACTGCGAGCTCACGGTAGTCCAACGGTACGCGTAAGCGAGCACACAAATTTTCGATCGCGCTGACGCCGAGTTGTTCGTGACCATGATGACGCGGCCATTGGTCCTTGGGCGTCAGAGCCTTGCCAAGATCGTGCATCAACAGTGCAAATCGGATCGGCGTACTCGCACCACGCGCCGCAGCGACTTGCAGTGTCAGTAAGGTGTGCTCGCCCGTATCGATTTCCGGATGCCACTCGGGTCGTTGCGGAACTCCGAAGAGCGCATCGAGCTCCGGCATGATCACCCTCAATGCACCGCAATCTCGCAAAAGTTCGATGGCAGCGCGTGGTTGGGGTTCGCTCAAAGCGCGATCGAGTTCGCGCCAGATACGCTCAGGCACGAGCGCATCGACTTCGCCCGCGGCGACCATGGCGCGCATGACGTCGAGGGTTTCTGGGGCAACGGTGAAACCAAGCGGTGCATATCGCGCGAGAAAGCGTGCCACGCGCAAGATGCGAACCGGGTCTTCCGCGAAGGCCGGTGATACGTGTCGCAGCATCCGACGGTGTAAATCGTCTCGTCCGCCGTAAGGATCGACGAGCACGCCATCTTCGGATTGCGCCATCGCATTGATGGTCAGATCACGCCGCAAGAGGTCCTGTTCGAGGGTGACCTGCGGTGAGAACTCGGTGACGAAGCCGCGATAGCCCGGACCGGTTTTTCGCTCGAGACGAGCGAGCGCGTATTCCTCGTGTGTCTCGGGATGCAGGAATACGGGGAAGTCACGGCCCACTGGCCGAAAGCCGCGTGCCGTCATCTCCTCGGGAGTGGCGCCCACGACCACCCAGTCTCGTTCGTGCACGGGACGATCGAGCAGGGAATCGCGAACTGCGCCGCCGACGAGATAGACCTTCACCCGCGCATCGTACCGTAGCGTCCGGCCTGTCGTCGGAAGGCAGCGTAGCGGTTTTGATCTTGCCCTGCGGCGCCGAGGTAGGTCGGAGCAATGGTCGATAGCGAAGTCGGCGTGATCCCGAGAGCCTGCAATCCTGATGTCGTCGGAGCGTTGTCGAGTTGCAGGGAGCGAAAGTTATCGGACGAGAAAGGCTTGCCCGGCACGAAATCGAGCATCGCCGCCTGCAGTCGACCGATGAAATCCGGCAACGCGATGACTTTGGCGGGCGTTCCCGAGAGCTTGCCGGCGAGTTCGACGAGCTCTTTGAGCGTCAGTGTCTCGGGTCCACCGAGATCGAAGCTGCGCCCGATGGTGGAGGGGTCGATCAAGGCCTGTTCGAAAGCGGCCGCGACATCACTCACCCACACCGGAGCGAAACGCGTATTGGCTCGCGCGAGAGGGATCCAACCCCGGGACAGCGGCAGCAATTGTGCAAAGCGGTTGAGCAGAGAGTCGTGGGTACCGAAGATCACCGACGGACGGAAGATCGTCCAAGCCAATGTGGCGGGCGCGGCGCGCACGTGCTGCTCGGCGAGTCCCTTCGATTGCAGATAGAAACTCGGCGCGTTGAGATCGGCGCCAAAGGAACTCATGTGCAGCAACCTCGGTACCTGCGAGGCGACGCAGGCGGCGACGACTTTGCGAGCAAGCTCGGCATGTGCCACCTGAAAACCGCGCCCACTGAAGCCGCTTTCATTGAGGATGCCGACGAGGTTGATGACGACATCGCTACCGGAGAATTCCCGTCGCAGTGCCGCTTCGTCGTGCACGTCGACGCGACGAGACTCGAGATTTGGCAGCACAGCTAGATGCGCAGGCGCCCGCGACCCACGCGTCAACAAGCGAATGCGATGACCACGGCGGCTTAAGCGGGCGATGAGTTCGCTACCGACGAAGCCGCTACCACCTAGGAGCGTGATGAGCATCTTAGGGGGCGCCATCAACGCAGCACGAGAATCGTGATATCGCCAGCACGGCGCACCTGCAGCACCAGCGTGCTGCCACCACGCGCGGCAGCGGCGCGCCAGGCGGCGCTCAAGGCAGCCGTGTTGACGACCCGCACGCCATTGGCGGCCACGATGACATCACCCTGACGTAGTCCCGCATTCGCGGCGCGGCTATCCGCTGCGACGTTGCGGACGAGTATGCCGCCGTTATCCGGTGCGTCCTCGAGTTGGGCGCCCTCGAGGCTGCGATGCTGTGTTCCCTCCGGCAGCGAGCCTGGCTCGCTACTGGCCGCCGTTGTCGTGGCGGCGGCTGGGTCGGCGATCTCGGCGGTCACGCTGCGGGCTTTACCTTCGCGTAGCAGGGCGATCTGCACCTTGTCGCCCACGCGCAGCAAGCCGATGGCGTTACGCAGTTCGGCGGCGGATTTCACTTTGCGGCCGTTGAGCGCTGTCACGACATCGCCCGCTTGCAGGCCTGCGCGTGCGGCGGCGGATTCTTTGGCCACCTGCGTGATCAACGCCCCGCCATTACTTGCGATGCCGAGTGCTTGAGCGATATCCGGTGTGACCGGCGCGATCGTGACGCCGAGTTGTCCGCGTTTGACCGAGCCGTATTTGATCAGCTGATCCATGACGCTGCGCGCCATATTCACCGGGATCGCAAAGCCGATGCCGATGTTGCCGCCCGAGCGGGAGAGAATCATGTTGTTGATACCGATGAGCTCGCCGCGCAAGTTGACGAGTGCGCCGCCGGAGTTGCCCGGGTTGATGGAGGCGTCGGTTTGGATGAGGCTTTCGAAACCGTCAGGGTTCATCCCTGAGCGCCCGAGTGCGCTGACGATGC
>JALRHE010000316.1 GCA_023253235.1 Steroidobacteraceae bacterium | reverse complement strand
ACGGTGATCTGGTTGCCAATGTGAATCGCATTCGAGGCTATGGCGACTTCGTGCACTACCACCTGCTCGCGCGCGGCGCACTCGATGCGGTGATCGAGTCCGACGTCAACATTCTCGATATCGCAGCGCTGACGGTGCTCGTCGAGGAAGCCGGTGGCCGGTTCACCGATCTCGATGGACAGCCGATTTCTTTGACGACGACGACGGTCTTGGCGACCAATGGCTCACTGCACGAGCCATTGCTGGCAGCGTTGCGCTAGGGCTCGAAGCTTACGGCTGCAATCGCGTGACAGACCATGGGCCGATGGCGGTCGGTGGGGCGTGTCGGTCGGCGCTCGGTGTCAGCGCACGAGTCCAGCGAGCGCGATCGTGTATGCGCGATTCGCCCTCGATCCACAGCTCCACAGCCTCCGCGTAGACGTGATACCCGCCCCAGTGAGGCGGTCTCGGGATGTTGTCGCCGAGACCTGCTGGCGCGGGAGTGTCCTCGGGGCCGGGAACGGGCACACCGAAGCGCTTCGCCGTTTCTTCCACGGCGGATTCGAGTTCGGCGCGAGAAGCGACCGGCTGGCTCTGCGCGCGGGCCCAGGCGCCCACGCGTCGCTGCCACGGGCGCGAGCGGAAGTACGCGTCACTCTCCGCAGCGGGCGCTCGCACCACGCGCCCCTCGATGCGAACCTGACGGTAGAGATGATCCCAGTGCATGACGATTGCGACGCGTGAGTCGGCCTCGATTTCCTGGCCTTTTCGCGAGTCGTAGTTGGTGTAGAAGCAGATGTAACCGGGTTCGACCACGATCTCCTTGCAGAGCACCACGCGGGCGGAGGGTTGTCCGCTCTGGCTGACACTCGCGACGACCATCGCGTTGGGGTTCGGCTGGTCACGACGGCTGCGAGCCAATCCCAGCCACTCGTCGGCGGTGGTCAGGGGGTTGGTGGGCAGCGGATCGGGTAAAAATTGCACTGGAACGGGCATCACCGCATGGTAACGCCAAGCCTGCAGGCACGCACCGTCTATAGTAGGCAGCCAAATACGCACTTTCCGGCACGACGAGACGATACATGGCGACTTTGGATGACTTGCGCAAACACCTCGACGACATCGATCGGCAGCTCATCGAGCTGATCGCTGATCGGCAACGCACGAGCCGCGAGATCGCGCGCGTGAAACGGGCGACCGGCTATGCGACCCGGGATTACGGTCGTGAGCGCGAAGTCATCCTCGGCGCCCGCGCGGAGGCCGAGGCCAAGGGGGTCTCGCCCAAGATCGCCGAAGATCTGATGCGGATGTTGATCCGCAGTTCGCTCACCACGCAGGAGCAGGCGAGCGTCGTGGCGGGGGGCTCCGGCTCCGGTCGTCGCGCACTCGTGATCGGCGGTGCGGGCAAGCTCGGCGGATGGTTCGCAGACTTCCTCGTTTCGCAGGGTTTCACGGTCGAGGTCAGTGACCCGGCGGGAACGCGGCCGGGCACCCTCGACGTCGGCGATTGGCACGACAACGAGTTGACTCAGGATTTCATCGTCGTCGCCACGCCGCTCGGTGTGACCGATGCCGTGTTGAGAGAGCTCGCCATGCGGCGGCCAGCCGGCGTGATCTTTGACGTCGGCTCGCTCAAGTCTCCGTTGCGCGCCGGATTGATGGCGCTCAAGTCACACGGCTGCCGCGTAACGTCGGTGCATCCGATGTTCGGGCCGGATACCGAATTGCTGTCGGGCCGACACGTCATCTTCGTCGATCTGGGGCACGCCGAGGCGCTCGAGCGGGCGCGTGAATTGTTCGCGCCGACGATGGTCGAGCAGGTCACCATGACACTCGACGAACATGATCGACTCATCGCTTATGTTCT
>JALRHE010000002.1 GCA_023253235.1 Steroidobacteraceae bacterium | reverse complement strand
GAGATCGGCCTGAAGCGCAGCCAGACTGCGCGCCGCGCAGGTAACGTGCAGGGAATAGGCTTGCTCGGGCAAGAAACGTCGTCCGGCCGTGACGAGACTCAAACCCTCTTTGAGTCCACGCCACCATGAGGTCTCGCTGCGAACCACGTTCAAGAGAACATTGGCATCCGACAGCAAGCCTTCCGAGCGCAGGTTCTTGCGCGTGGTCTCGGGGTCGAAAACGTAGGCCTCTTCCGCCGCACCGCTGCGACCGATGGCCGACAACGCGCGCGCAGCAGCTTCGATACTGTCGAACACGAACGAGGCGTGACCGGTTTCTTTGGGTGCTTCGATCAGTCGTAGCGTTGCGCGAAGTTTGACGCCGAAAGAACCGGAGTCGTGCAGGAACAAGCCACTCAAATCGGGACCGCAGGTTCGGTAGAACGGCTTCGCAGCGGCTGTAAATCCACCCTGCCCGGTTCGTACGATCGATCCATCGGCGAGCGCGACCTCAAGCCCGAGGACTGCATCGGCACCCGTGCCATAACGTGCAGTGCCCAAGAACAACGCTCCGTTGGAGAGACCGCCGCCGACCGTCGCCTGCGCTCCAGAGAAGGTGCCAAAGAACGGGAGGCGCAGACCCAGCGGTTGCAAGGCCTCGTAGATCCGCTTCCAGGTCACGCCGGCTTCGACGGTGATGTACATATCGGCCGCATTGATCTCGACGATCGCATCGAGAGCGGATGTATCGAGCATGACCGTACGCTCGCGCACAGGGACGTAGCCACCCGTGTAGGACATGCCACCGCCACGAACCACGATGTGGTAGCCCGCTGCGGTAAGTTCCGCGAGCGCTGCCGCACATCGAGCAGCATCACGGGGCCGAACCAGTGCGCAGGCTGTCACACCGCGCGAGTAAACATCGGCTGAGCAGGCCTCGAGAGTGCTTGGGTCCTGCAAAATTTCAGACGGATCCAGGCTGTTTAGCGTTAGAGTCATATACGCAATCCTACTGATGTGAAACTCGCTCGCAGTCGGAAAACTGGAAAGAACCATCTGGAGGTCGACCCATGCCGTCGTACAAGACGATACTCGTTGCGATCAAGGATCTCGACGCCCGCACGATGCCCGCAGTGCGCAAGGCAGCTCAGCTCGCCAAGTCGCAGGGTGCGACACTCGAACTATTCCACGCCTTGTCTGACACGATTCTAGTGGATGCACTCGAAGCGAAGCGCATCAGCCTCAAAGACTTTGAGGCGGAACGACTTGCAGCTGCGCTGAAGCGCCTTGAAACATTGGCCAAACGCCTGCGTAAACACGACATCGAAGTCACCTGCGCAGCGGAGTGGGACTATCCCCCGGCCGAGGCCATCGTGCGTCGCGCCATGCGTATCAAGGCCGATCTCATCGTTGCCGAGCGCCATGCCACACGACATGTGGCGGGCTGGATGTTGGCCTATACGGATTGGGAGCTGCTGCGCAATGCACCCTGCGCCGTGCTGCTCGTCAAGGTGGCCAAGCCTTACCATCGACCCGTGATCCTGACGGCCATCGACCCGTTCCATGCACACGAAAAGCCTGCACGCCTCGACGCCGCGTTGCTCGCAGCCAGCGGCTCGGTTGCCGAATCGCTCAAAGGAAAGTTGCATGTCGTGCACTGCGTGCCACCCTCCACGATGGTGGCGACCGGTTGGGCGTCGGGACCTGTCGTCGTCGATGCCGGTCGAGGCACGAAGGCGTTGACCCGGGCTAAGCAAGCGCTCGCCGCTGAGGTTGCACGCCATCCACTGCCCTCGCACAAACTCGCCGTTCTCGAAGGCGCAGCGCGCGAGGCGGTCCCGCAGGCAGCGCGTCAGCTGAAGGCGTCGCTCGTTGTCATGGGCGCCGTATCACGCGCGGGCCTCAAACGTTTGTTGATCGGCAACACGGCCGAGGCGATTCTCGATGCCCTGACCTGCGACGTGCTGATCATCAAGCCCGGTCGGTTCCAAAGCAAAGTGGCACGCCGCGGCCGTGGCGCGCAGCTGATCGCCTTACCGAACGCGATGACCGGCTGACCCTCAGAACGCGTTGAGCCCCGTCAGCTCTCGGCCGACCGAGAGCTGATGGATCGTTTCGGTGCCTTCGTAAGTGATCACGCTCTCGAGATTGAGCGCGTGACGAATGGCTGCATGCTCGGTCGTAATACCCGCGCCGCCGAGCAAATCTCGCGCCTCGCGTGCCACGTCGATAGCAGCGCGGCAGTTGTTCCACTTCGCGAGCGACACCTGCACGGGCGTCAGGATGCCACGATCTTTTCGGTGCGCGAGCTGCAGTGCGAGCGACTGCCCAACAGCAATCTTGCGAGCCATCTCGGCGAGTCGAATCTGCACCGCCTGGGTGGCGGCGAGCGGCCGCCCGAACAACACGCGCTCACGTGTGTAATGCAACGCTTCCGACAAACAGGCTTGCGCCGCTCCAAGAACGCCCCAGGCGATACCGAAGCGCGCTTGCGTCAGACACGATAGCGGCGCTTTGAGGCCCACGCTGCTACCCGGCAAGAGACTCTCTTGCGGCAGCACGACATCATCAAAGAACAGAGCACCCGTCGCCGAGGCGCGCAGCGACATCTTGCGTTCGATTTCTTGGGTGCTAAAACCCTTCATGCCGCGCTCGACGAGAAAACCTCTCACACCTTCGTCGGTGAGCGCCCACACCACCGCCACATCGGCGATCGGTGCGTTGGTGATCCACATCTTCGAACCGTTCAATACCCAGTCGCTGCCACGCTTGCGCGCCGTGGTGTTCATGTTGAGCGGGTCCGAGCCACCGTGCGACTCGGTCAAACCGAAGCAACCGATCGCCTCGCCCCGCGCCATAGCGGGCAACCAACGTTCGCGCTGTGCCTCGCTGCCGTAGGCGTGGATGGGAAACATGCAAAGCGATGACTGCACCGAGACGAAACTGCGCAGCGCAGAGTCACCGCGTTCCAGTTGCTGACAAATCAGCCCGTAGCAGACCGCATTGAGCCCAGCGCAGCCATATCCCTCGATTGAGGAACCAAGCAAACCCAGCCGAGCCAACGGCAAGACAAGTTCACGAGGAAAATGATGGTCGGCAAAATGACGACCAATATCAGGCAAAACTTCGGCGTCGACGAAGCGCGCCACAGAATCACGAACGAGGCGTTCGTCCTCCTGCAGCTCGTCTTCAATGCCCGTCAGATCGAGCGGATCGTGCGCCATGGTGCCCCCCGTGACTATCAGACCAAAACCGTGTCCGACACAAACTATTCGCCGACGACCTTACGTGCCTGCAAATCTGCGATGCTCGCTGCGTCGAAACCCAGCGCACGCAAAACTTCGACACCGTGCTCGCCCGGCTTGGCGAGATCACCGCCTTGCGAAGGCCGGCGACCATCCATTTCGAGCGGCAAGATTGGCAAGCGCGTCGCGCGCCCATCAGGCAGCGTCGTCGCGCCAAGACCACCGCTCGCAGCCAAGTGGGGATCGTCGAACATTTCTTCGGGTTTGCCAATGGGCGCAAATGGCAGTCCGGTCTTCTCGAGGATCGGCACGAGTTCGGCCTTGGTGTAACCCTTGAACAGCTCGCGAACCTTGGGCAACAGCGCCTCGCGCTGCAAGACGCGCTGCGAGTTCGTCTTCAAGGATTCATCGGCACCGAGATCGGTGAGCGCGAACGCCTGACAGAACTTCTGCCACAACCCATCACTCACGATACCGACGAAGACCTGTTCCTGATCTTTGGTTTCGAAGACATCGTAAATAGCCCAAGCCGAGATGCGAACCGGCATCGGCTTTGCGGGTTGCCCCGTTACGGCCATCTGCGCCATGTGCTGGCCCACGAGGTAGACCGTGGTTTCGAACAGCGAACTGCTGACCTTTTGACCCTTACCCGTCTTGTGACGTTGTTCGATCGCCGCCAACACACCAATGACACCGAACATGCCGCCGGTGACGTCGATGACGGAAGTGCCAGCACGTAACGGTCGTCCCGGTGGCCCGGTCATATACGCGAGCCCACCCATCATCTGCGTGACCTCATCGAGCGCCGTGCGATTCTCGTACGGGCCCGACAAGAACCCCTTCTCGGAACAATAGATCAAGCGAGGGTTACGCGCCGCGAGTGCCTCGTAGCCAAGACCGAGCTTGTCCATCGCGCCAGTGCGGAAATTTTCGACAACCACATCGGCTGAATCGCAAAGACGCCGCGCAATTTCCAAACCTTCGACTGACTTGAGATCGAGGCAAATACTCTTTTTGTTGCGGTTGTACATCGGGAAATAACCCGCGCCCGAACCCAACAGGTTGCGCGTCGAGTCACCGCCGATAGGCTCGATTCGCACCACCTCAGCGCCAAGTTCAACGAGAATGGCACCCACCGCAGGCCCCATCACCATATGCGTGAACTCAACGACTTTGATGCCGTGCAACGGCAAGCTGGCAGGATCAGGCAGACTCATTGACGTACTCCAGCCGCAGGCGTCGCCGGTTGGAAACCCAACGGCAGCCCGGCATCAGGGGTGAAACCATACAGCTCGTCGTTCGGCAGCGCTTCTTTGAGAATGCGACGAACGTCCAACAGCTTCGGCAGATCGATACCCGTGGGCAAACCCATGGCCTCGAGCATGAAGACGAGATCTTCGGTGACGAT
>JALRHE010000374.1 GCA_023253235.1 Steroidobacteraceae bacterium | reverse complement strand
ATCACCTTCGCACCCGACGCAGCCAACAACTGCGCGATGGCAGCACCGATACCACGGCTAGCGCCGGTGACGAGCGCGACGCGCCCCTGCAAGTCCACCGTATTCGAGCTCATGTCGATGCTTCCTCGGTCGATGCTCCCGTGCCCAGCGTTTGCTTGATGGTGGCGAATTGGTCGACGGTCTCGAGGGCCGCAATCTGCAACTCCGGGCGCTTGTCGATGCGTCGCGTGAGTCCGGCGAGCACTTTGCCAGGCCCGCATTCGACGAACTGCGTGACGCCAAGACCGACCAAGGCCTCGATGGTCGAAACCCAACGCACGGGGCTCGCGAGCTGCCGATACAGCAAATCGCGAATGCTCTCAGGATCGCGATACTCGGTCGCGTCCACCGAGCTCAAAAAACGGATCGACGGTGCCGCCAAGGTGCAGCTGCGTAACCGCTCGCGCAGACGCTCGGCTGCCGGCTTCATCAAGCTGCTATGGCAAGGCACGCTGATCGGCAGCGGTAGCGCACGCTTCGCTCCGCGCGCTTTGGCTACCTCAATCGCTCGACGCAGTGCCTCGGCGTGACCCGCGATCACCACCTGCCCAGGCGCGTTGAAATTGACCGCCTCGGCAACTTGATCGCCGGCCGCCTCGCGACAGGCATCGATCAAGGTGGCGTCATCGAGCCCGATGATGGCGGCCATACCACCTTGTCCATCGGGAACGGCATCACGCATGACCTCGCCGCGGAAACGCACGAGATCGACCGCCTCGGAAAACTCGAGCACGCCCGCCGCGACCAGCGCCGTGAACTCACCCAAACTGTGCCCTGCGACCCAAGTTGGATCAGCGCCACCGACGGCGCGCCAGACGCGCCACGTCGCCACACCCGCCACCAACATCAATGGTTGGGTGATTTCGGTGAGCGCAAGACGCTCCGCCGGACCTTGCTGCGAGAGTTCCCACAGATCGAAACCGAGCACCTTGGAAGCGGTGTCGAAACTCTCGCGCACCTGCGGATGATTGGCGGCCAGATCGGACATCATGCCGACCGACTGGGATCCCTGACCCGGGAACAGGAAGACGCTGCTCATGCTGGTCATTATAGCGAGCGGACTGATCACGAGAACGTCATACCCGTTTGCTATGATCGGCCATCCGTTTTACGGGAGCTTTACGTGCGCACCACCCAGCCTTCCACCACACTTCGTCGCGCCGAGCGCGGTTTCACGTTGATCGAAATCATGGTGGTGGTCGTGATCATCGGCCTGCTGGCCGCGTTCATCGTTCCACGCGTGATGGGTCGAGTCGACGAGGCGCGTATCACCAAGGTGAAGGCGGACATTCAGGCGATCGAAACTGCGCTCTCGATGTACAAGCTCGATACCGCACGCTATCCGACCACGGCGCAAGGCTTACAAGCGCTCGTACAGAAACCCGATGATCCGTCGCTGACGAACTGGAAGGTCGGCGGCTACATCGCGCGCGTTTCCAAAGACCCATGGGGTAACGACTACCAGTATCAATTCCCCGGCACACGCGGGCGCGAGTTCGATCTCTACTCATTTGGTCCCGATGGCGTTCCGGGCGATGTCGCTGGTGGCGGCGACGATATCGGCAATTGGAACCTCGGCAACTGAACCGAGTGCATTCCATGCGAGGTCGCCGCGGCGGCTTCACCTTGCTCGAAATATTGGTCGTGATCACGATCATCGGCGTATTGATCGGTGGTGCCGTTTTATCTTTGGGCCTGCTCGGACGTGATGCAGGCCTCGACAGCGAGTTGCAGCGCTTGCAGCGTCAACTGTTGTTCGCGCGGGATCGCGCGGAGATCGAACAACGTCCCTACGGCGTTCTCATCGAACCGGGTGGCTATCGCTTCCTGGTCTTCGATTCTCGCACCTTGCAATGGCAACCAACCGAGGACGACGCCCTCGCCCGTCAGGCGTGGCCCGCTGGCGTAACGGCCAAACTAGACGTCGATGGTCGCCAAGTTGTGATCGCCACGCTCGCGGGCGATCCGGTGCCGCAGATCGGTATCGATGCGAGCGGCGAGTTCACGGCCTTCGAAGTGCGACTAGCGCGTGCAGGAATCGCGGAGACGGCTTGGTTGCGACCGGATCCAGATGGCGCTTTGCAATTGGGAGCGACGCCATGAAAGCGCGCGGTTTCACTTTAGTTGAGGTATTGGTCGCTCTTGCCATCGTAGCGTTGGGATCCGCGGCGGTGATGACGGCGCTCGGCACCGGCTCGCAATCGACGTCGCGACTGCGCGAGCGCAGTTACGCGGAGTGGGTCGCGCTCAATCGTCTTGCCGAGATTCGCGTATCGCGCGAGTGGCCGCTCGCCTCGAACGAACTTGGCGAGGAGACGATGGCTG
>JALRHE010000120.1 GCA_023253235.1 Steroidobacteraceae bacterium | reverse complement strand
GTGTTCGGCGGCACGCAGAGCCTGCACACCAACTCGTTCGACGAAGCGATTGCACTGCCGACGGAGTTCAGCGCACGCATCGCCCGCAATACCCAATTGATCCTGCAGGAAGAAACCCATATCACGAGCGTGGTCGATCCCTGGGCCGGCAGCTACATGATGGAACGGCTGACGCAGGAGATGGCGGATAAAGCCTGGGCCATCATCGAAGAGGTCGATGCGATGGGCGGCATGACGCGCGCCGTCGAAAGCGGTTGGGCGAAGTTGCGTATCGAGGCGAGCGCTGCCGAGAAGCAAGCGAGGATCGACTCTGGTCGTGACGTCATCGTCGGTGTCAATAAATTCAAACTCGACAAAGAAGACCCTGTCGAGATCCTCGAGATCGACAACGTAGCGGTACGAGAAAATCAGATCGCACGTCTCAAGTCGATTCGTGCCAGCCGTGACGAGGCTCGAGTACGGCAGACTCTCGAGGCGTTGACGAATGCCGCACGCCAGCGTGACGGTAATTTGCTCGAACTCAGTATCGCGGCGATGCGCGAGCGTGCAACGGTGGGTGAGGTCAGTGATGCCCTTGAGCAGGTCTGGGGTCGTCATCGTGCCAACTCCCAGGAGGTCAGTGGTGTGTACGCAGGAGCTTACGAGAGCGCAGATTCCTGGAATGCGTTGAAGACCGAGATCGATGCTTTTGCTGCTGCAGCGGGCCGTCGGCCGCGCGTGATGATCGCGAAGCTTGGGCAGGACGGTCACGATCGAGGCGCGAAAGTTGTCGCGAGCGCATTCGCCGACCTTGGTTTCGACGTCGATGTGGGTCCGCTGTTCCAGACACCAGAGGAGTGTGCTCGCCAGGCCATCGAGAATGACGTGCATGCGGTGGGCGTCAGCACGCTTGCAGCCGGTCATAAGACGTTGGTCCCGGAGATCATCCGCGCTCTGCGCGCGCAGGGCGCCAACGACATCATCGTTTTCGTTGGTGGTGTCGTGCCGCAGCAGGACTACGAGTTTCTGTATGGCGCTGGCGTGAAGGGGATCTATGGCCCGGGTACGCCGATCCCCGAGAGTGCTCGCGACGTGTTGAAGCACATCAAGGATGCCTGTGCCATCGGTTGATACGGACGACGCTGCCTTGATTGCCGCAGTACGTGCTGGCGATCGACGGGCACTGGCGAAAACGATCACGTTGCTCGAGTCGACGCTACCGGAACATCGTGTTCGTGCTGATGCCGTGCTCGATGCGCTGTTGCCCGAGAGCGGGCGTGCGCTGCGCTTGGGTATCTCGGGTGTACCCGGTGTCGGCAAGTCGACCTTCATCGAATCTTTGGGCATGTATTTGATCGATCGAGGGCACCAAGTCGCCGTGCTCGCGGTTGACCCGTCTTCAGGTTTGTCCGGCGGCTCCATCCTCGGTGACAAGACCCGTATGGAGCGTTTGTCCGTGCACGAGCGGGCGTACATCCGACCAAGCCCATCGTCAGGAACCTTGGGCGGAGTTGCCGAGAAGACCCGCGAAGCGATGCTCGTTTGCGAGGCTGCCGGTTACGACGTCGTCATAGTTGAGACCGTGGGCGTAGGCCAATCCGAAACGACCGTGGCGGGAATGACCGACATGTTCGTACTGCTGCAGTTGCCGAATGCCGGCGATGATCTGCAAGCGATGAAAAAAGGCATCATGGAAATGGCCGATCTCATCGTCATCAACAAAGCCGATCTCGATCCAGACGCCGCCACGCGTGCGGAGGCGCAGATCACGAGCGCGTTGCGCGTGCTGCGTTTCACGGGAGCTCCCGGCACGAGCGGCGAGAATCGTTGGCAGACGCGCGTCATGCGCGGCAGTGCACTGCGCGCCGAAGGTTTGGAGCAGTTCTGGGCCGAGGTGCAGGAGTTCAAGCGCCTGCGTAATCTGTCCGGCGAGTTTACCGAGAAGCGTCGTCAGCAGGCGTTGACTTGGATGTGGGATCAAGTCCACGCCCGATTGGCAGCCGATTTTCGGGATTGTGCTGCAGTCAGAGCAGCGCTGCCCGCGGTGCTCGTCGATGTGTCGCAGTCGCGTATCGCACCCTCGTCGGCCGCGCGAAAGTTGCTAGACCTATTTGAAAAAAGGGAATCCACTCATGCATGACATCATTCAGCAGCTCGAGAAGAAGCGGGCACAAGCCCGTCAGGGTGGCGGGCTCAAGCGCATAGAAGCACAGCATGCCAAGGGCAAACTGACTGCGCGTGAACGCGTGGAGTTGCTGTTGGACGAAGGCAGCTTCGAAGAATGGGATATGTTCGTCGAGCATCGCTGCAGCGACTTTGGCATGCAGGATCAGAAAATCCCGGGTGACGGTGTCGTCACTGGATGCGGCTTCATCAATGGCCGCCTCGTGTTCGTGTTCAGCCAGGATTTCACGGTCTTCGGCGGTTCACTCAGCGAAGCCCATGCGCAGAAGATCTGCAAAGTCATGGATATGGCGATGAAGGTCGGTGCGCCGGTCATCGGCATCAACGACTCGGGCGGCGCGCGAATTCAAGAGGGCGTCGCTTCACTTGGTGGTTACGCCGAGGTATTCCAGCGCAACGTCACTGCATCGGGTGTGGTACCGCAGATCAGTTTGATCATGGGTCCGAGTGCAGGTGGCGCGGTCTATAGTCCCGCTCTCACCGACTTCATTTTCATGGTCAAGGACAGTTCGTACATGTTCGTGACCGGCCCCGAGGTCGTCAAGACTGTCACTCACGAGGAAGTCACCGCAGAGGATCTCGGTGGAGCGATCACCCATACGACTCGTAGCGGCGTAGCCGATCTTGCCTTCGAAAACGATGTCGACGCCATTTTGATGGTCCGACGATTCTTCAACTATTTGCCCTCCAACAATCGCGAGAAAGCGCCGATGCGCGAAGCGGGCGACCCGCCCGATCGTGATGATTTCTCGCTCGATACGCTGATCCCGGACAATCCGAACAAGCCCTACGACATGAAGGAGCTCGTCACGAAAGTGGTCGACGACGGCGAGTTCTTCGAGCTGCAGCCGGATTACGCGAAGAACATCCTCGTCGGATTCGCGCGTATGGACGGACAAGTCGTCGGTATCGTCGCCAACCAACCACTGGTACTGGCTGGCTGTCTCGACATCAAGAGCAGCATCAAGGCAGCGCGTTTCGTACGTTTCTGCGACGCCTTCAGCATCCCGGTCGTGACGTTCGTCGATGTGCCGGGTTTCATGCCGGGTACTGCACAGGAGTACGGTGGCATCATCAAGCACGGAGCGAAGTTGCTCTACGCCTACGCCGAGTGCACCGTACCGAAAATCACCGTCATCACGCGCAAGGCTTACGGCGGTGCATACGACGTCATGGCCTCCAAGCATTTGCGCGGCGACGTGAACTTCGCTTGGCCAAATGCCGAGATCGCGGTGATGGGCGCGAAAGGCGCCGTCGAAATCATCTTCCGTAACGAGAAGAGCGACCCTGAAAAGTTGGCGGCTCGCGAAGCGGAATATCGCGAGAAGTTCGCAAATCCGTTCGTTGCTGGCGCCCGCGGTTATATCGACGATGTCATCATGCCGCATGGAACACGTCGTCGTGTCTGTCGCGCGTTGACGGTGTTGCGCGACAAGAAGATCGAAGAGCCGTGGCGTAAGCACGGCAACATCCCTCTGTGATGGCGTGAAGGAGCAAGCTCAATCATGTTCAAGAAAATCCTGATCGCCAATCGTGGTGAAATTGCCTGTCGTGTCATCAAGACGGCACGACGTATGGGCATCAAGACGGTGGCGGTGTATTCAGAAGCCGACCGTGATGCTCGTCATGTCGAACTGGCAGACGAGTCAGTGTTGTTGGGACCCGCGCCGTCGCGCGAGTCTTATCTGGTAGCGGACAAGATCATCGCTGCTTGCAAACAGACGGGTGCCGAGGCCGTACATCCCGGTTATGGTTTCTTGTCGGAGAATGCCGAGTTCGCCCGCCGTGTCGAAGAAGAGGGCATCATCTTCATCGGTCCGAAGACCGCCTCGATTGCGGCGATGGGCGACAAGATCGCGTCCAAGGAATTGGCGGCGAAAGCGAAGGTAAATACGATTCCGGGCTACAACAGTCCAATCGAGTCAGCCGAGAAAGCAGTCGAGATAGCCAAGGGCATCGGCTATCCCGTGATGATCAAAGCGAGCGCTGGCGGTGGCGGCAAAGGCCTGCGAGTCGCCTGGAATGACAAGGAAGCTCTCGAAGGCTTCACATCGTGCCGTAACGAAGCACGTAATAGTTTTGGTGACGATCGCGTCTTCATCGAAAAGTTCGTCGAAGAGCCGCGTCACATAGAGATTCAGGTGTTAGGCGATAGTCACGGCAACTGCGTTTATTTGTGGGAGCGCGAATGCTCCATCCAGCGCCGACACCAGAAGGTGATCGAAGAAGCGCCGAGCCCTTTCCTCGACGACAAAACTCGCAAGGCTATGGGCGAGCAGGCCGTAGCCTTGGCAAAGGCGGTGAACTACCAAAGTGCTGGCACCGTCGAGTTCGTGGTCGGTAAGGACAAAAGCTTCTACTTTCTGGAGATGAACACTCGACTGCAGGTAGAGCATCCCGTCACCGAGTGCATCACGGGCCTCGACCTCGTCGAGCAGATGATTCGAGTGGCGGCCGGCGAGAAGTTGGCTTTCAAGCAAAGCGAGATCGCACGCAATGGTTGGGCGATCGAGTGCCGAATCAACGCCGAGGATCCATATCGAAACTTTCTGCCTTCGACCGGAAGGCTCGTCAAATATCGACCGCCCGAGCAGAACATGGAAGCGTCGCAACCCGTCCCGCAGGGCGGTGGTGTGCGTGTCGACACCGGCGTTTACGAAGGTGGCGAAATTCCGATGTTCTACGATTCCATGATCGCCAAGCTGATCACGCACGGGCGTGATCGCAACGAAGCGATTGCGCGGATGCGTGAGGCCTTGAACGGATTCGTGATTCGTGGAATCTCGAGCAATATTCCATTTCAAGCGGCGTTGCTGGCACACCCGAAGTTCGTCTCCGGTGAATTCAACACCGGATTCATCGCCGAGCATTATCCGAAAGGGTTTTCAGCAAGCAGCGTGGTGCATGAACAAGCTGGATTCCTGTTGGCTCTGGCAGCGGTATCGCATCGGCGCTCGCGTGAGCGTGCCGCGACCCTCACGGGCCAGCGCCGTCACCGCGAAGTTCGGATCCGCGAGGATTTCATCATCGTTTTGACCGATGAGTCGGGTCGTCGCGATCAGATTCCGGTGACTGTGCGGCCGGTAGGTGCAGCCTTTCACATCACGATTGCCGGTCAAACGCATGAGATTTCCTTCGAGGACAATCTGCGTGACATCGCCGTGCACGGCAGTTTCGATGGGCGCACTTTTTGCGCGCAAATCGAGCGTGTCGGTCTCGGTTATCGGATCTCGCACAATGGCGCATCGCTTTTCGCTCGCGTGTTCTCGCCCCGGCAGGCGGAACTCGAGGCTTTGATGCCGTTCAAGGCACCACCCGATTTGTCGAAGGTGTTGTTGTCACCCATGCCTGGCTTGTTGGTCGATGTCGCAGTGCAGACAGGACAAACGGTTCGAGCAGGCGAAAAGCTAGCGGCAATCGAAGCGATGAAGATGGAAAACATCCTGTTCGCCACTCAGGATTGTGTCGTGACCGAGGTCGTCGCGAAGAAAGGCGACAGCCTCGCGGTTGATCAAGTCATCATGCGGTTCGAGTGAGGGAATTGGTCATGTCGATCGCAGCGAGCCGACCGTTTCGAGTTCTTGGTATCCAGCAAGTGGCCATCGGCGGGCCGGACAAGCAGCGTCTCAAGACGCTGTGGGTCGATATGTTGGGGCTCGATGTGACGGGTAACTTTGTCAGCGAGCGTGAGAACGTAGACGAAGATATCTGTGCGATGGGACGCGGCGTCCACACGGTCGAGGTTGATTTGATGCAACCGCTAGATCCCGACAAAAAGCC
>JALRHE010000289.1 GCA_023253235.1 Steroidobacteraceae bacterium | reverse complement strand
GGGCCACATGGTCTTCTCCACGCTCCACACCAACGACGCCGCCGCCACGGTCACGCGGCTCCGCGACATGGGCGTGCCGCCGTTTTTGATCACGGCCACGGTCGAGGCGATCCTGGCCCAGCGGCTCGTGCGCCGCATCTGCACGGGCTGCCGCGAGGAGGTCGTGCCCGGGATCCGTTCTCGAGTTTCGACACGGTGACGTTGGCGGGTGCCGCGCTAGGACAGACGGTGCTCGCCAAAGCGACGCTCGCTTGCGGACTCGATTGGGACTCATCGGCGGCCCATGCGGCAGCGTACGATGCCGAACGCACGGCCGATCTTTTCTGTCGGGTGTGCAACTTCTGCCAACCGAGTTATCTCGCGGCTGAAAAGCGCGCACGCGAGCTCGGTTGGCACGATGACAACAGCAGTAACGGCGGACCTAACTCGCCCGTCGCGGACGAGTCGAACCCGTAAAAGTCGATCTGCTCGGAATCTCGCCGTTAGGCCGTTGCGCCCGCTTCGGCGAGCGCTTTTTGCAACTCACCGCTGTGATACATCTCGAGGGCGATGTCGCAACCGCCGAGCAACTCCCCTTTGACGTACAACTGGGGATACGTCGGCCAGTTCGAGTAGCGCTTCAAAGCCTCGCGCAACTCCGGATCTTCGAAAATATTGACGTGGTGAAACTTCGCACCACAAGCGCGCAGCGCTCCGACGGTCTGCGCAGAAAAACCGCATTGCGGAAAGTCGGGCGTGCCTTTCATGAAGAGCACCACCGGAGCAGCCGAAAGCTGCGCTTTGATTCGTTCGGTCACATCCATCGTCGTCATTCCCCCTTGCGAGATCGGGCAGGCAATCCGCGCGCTTCCCGACGGACTTCCAATTCCCGCAGGAGCGACCATTGCTCCTGCGGACTTAACTTGATCCAACCGGCGATTTCATCGCGAGTGCGCAAACAGCCCGCACAGTGGCCCGAGGAATCGAGCGCACAAATGCTGATGCAGGGCGACATCGGTCGCTTGGAAATCGAATTCTCGGTCATCGTGGTCATCGACCCGTCCTTAGGTCAGCAGACGCGGCTCACTAGCCGCGTATCGCGTTGAATTATGGGGTGTCGTCGCCTATTCTTCAAAGTCGTTTTTTGTCTGCCTGTCTGCAATCTGCCGGAGAATACGAACTCATGAAAAACCCTCTCGATAGCGTCGGCGCCACAGTCACCTTGGGTGTGGTGTTTGCGATCATCGTCATGGCACTGCCGCAAACCCCGGATGTCGGCGGCTTCCACCAACTCGGTCTGGGTCGCTGGGCGCACATCGTGACCGGCATCTTCTGGATCGGGCTGCTCTACTACTTCAACGTGGCGCAGATTCCGGCTCTCGCGGCGGCTAACGCCGACACGGGCGGCCCCGGCGGTGCGGGCATCATCAAGTACGTCGCACCGCGTGCACTGCTGTGGTTCCGCTGGATGGCGCTCGCCACCTGGATCACGGGCGGTTGGCTGCTCGGTGCCAACTTCATGAATGCCTTCACGCTGCAAGAAGGACACGTCGTCATCGGTATCGGCGCGTGGCTCGGCACCATCATGCTGTTTAACGTGTGGGCCCTGATTTGGCCGAACCAGAAAAAGGTGATCGGCCTGGTCGAAGCCACTGCTGAGGAAAAGGCGAAAGCCCGCCGCGTTGCGACGCTGACCTCGCGCGTCAACTTCCTGTTGTCGTTCCCCATGCTGCTCTGCATGGGCGGCCAGTCGCACGGCTTGCCGTTCTAAGTGATCGGTCAGGGTCGATAGCGAATCGCCTTAGACGGGTTGCCGCGCGCGATGCATTCGCGTTGCGGCAACCCCTCGACGAACCACCAGAGATCGTCGCTGCTCTCCCCCGCAAGCCTGCGGGCGTTCCCTTCGAAACACGGCGCGAGCAAGTGCTCGGGCACCAGCAAGATGCGTCCCTGCGGCTCATCAGCGAGCCACCGTGCGGCATCTTCTGCCTCGGCGTTACCCTCTCGCCAACGTGCGTGTCCAAAGTTGGTGACTTCACGATCGAGGTACAAGAGAAACTGCTCCTTGTAGCCGACCAGACCGAGCTCTCGCCCCGGCGGCACCTTCGCGAGCATGGCTTTGGTGAAACCGGACGCCGAGCGCTCGGCATTGATCTGCGGTGCGATGGCAAGACCCCAGTGCACCGTCAAACACGCAAGCACCAACGGCCAGGCGAGTAAGGGCCGCCGCCAGCGCGCGAACGCCCAAAGGAGCGCCG
>JALRHE010000069.1 GCA_023253235.1 Steroidobacteraceae bacterium | reverse complement strand
CGAAATGAGGCCAGACCACGCGAGAACACATCGTTAAGGCCGCTATTGGTGTCCTTATCGAGTCGCCGAAACCATGCGAGGTTGTATTGATAGCGATTGTTGGAACGAATACCAAAGAGGCGCGCACCGAACATCGCGTCGTTAAGCAAGAAGCCGCGGAAGTCGGACGTGAACGGTTGTATACCGACACGGATGCTGTCGAAGTCGAAGTTCGGCGATACGTTTCGCAGGTGGCGATCGACGAAAGCGGCCTGCAAACCGACGGCGGAGTCGTAGCGCACCTTCGACGCATCCGCGGGCGCGCGCAACAACCCGCGCTCATCCGCCGAGACTCGAGTCACGTTGAAGGCAGGCGTGAAGCGAAACTCCCAATCGGGCGGCTTGAAAGTGGTGTTGCCCTTGTACAGGACGGTTTCGAGCGCAAAGGTCTGCGCCCAGATTTCCGTCTTCGGGCTACCAAAAGTATTGAGGGAGTTAGGCCTTTCAGTGACAGGCCCACCAACCGGCAAAGGGAACGAGCGCGGCTCGAAGAGCGTATCGGAGATACCGATGAAGGCGAGATACCAATCTTCGCCAAACATCGGGCGATCACCCTTCAGTCGATTATGACCATGGTAGGGATCGAGTAAATTTTCTTTGATGCCGATCGCTTCGACGATGCGCCAGCGGTCGGGAAAGCCTTGTAGCGAGCCCATATCCTCCGTTGGCGCCGGCGAAATTTTTGTCGGATCGCACGGCTCAGGCTCATACGGAATGACCGGAACCGTGGAGCTACGACGACCGGACTCGGTCGGCTGCGAGGGCGGACAAGGCTCGTCTGCTAGCGCCGACCCTATGAGCGCACAACCAACCAGCACAGCCAACCACGTACGATCAAAGACCACTGCAAGGCTCCTGTTCGTTGGAGTCCAGGAATGGCGCTTGCGGACAACTGACGTAGCGCAAGCGCGCGCCACTTGGCACCAATTGATCGGATCGGCGATTGATTGGTGCATTCTGCGGCGCCGCACCCGTCAAGCCGGAGCGCGCGACACCGAGGAACGCGACCATGTCGTCCTGATCGACGCCGTCACCGGAGACACCGATCGCACCGACCAGTTGGTCGCCACGATAAATCGGCACGGCACCGGGGAAAATCTGGATGCCATTCGCGAGACCGCGCACAGCACCGTTTACGGTGAAGCCGCGATCGAATCCGCTCACGCCACTACAGTTACGCGGCGTATCAGGCGTCAGACCACGAACGAACGCAACGTGCTGGATGACGGCGTTATGTACGAGATCCATCTGTAAGCCGGTGTTGAGCGGACTCCACTGGCCCGGCGCGCGCGAAAGTGGGCCGAATGGATTGCCATCGACGCCATCCGGATAGTTCGGGCGCGCGAGATTGCCTATGGCGCGCGCGGAGAATGCAGTCGCTCCATCCGCCAAGGCATTCGGCAATCCAAGGAAAACCCTCATAGTCGAGACGTACTGCGCAGGCGACTCCTCTCGCAGTCGAACCAAAACTCGATCCAAGTAAACAGCGGGCGGCAACGCCGACAAACGTTCGGCGGCCGTACGCGACGACAAAAATGCAGCGCCGCGCGCCTTCTGCACGGCGACATCGATGCCGAATACCGGGGCATCGCGCGTGCGAACGAGACCCAAGATCTCCCCTTGCGAATCGACCACGGTGATCGATACCCGCGCCGGCGTATCGAGAGGGCGACGAATCTGAGCGCGACTTCGGTTGGCAACACGCAAGGCGCTCGAGAGGATGGATCGAACCTCAGTAGCCGTCAGGGCTGCAGCACCGTCGGTGCCCGGCCGCGGACGATAACGCTCGTTACCGGCTGCATCGACCAACACGAATGCATCGAGACCCGAGTAATCCTGACTGTCGGCACGAATACCGGAGCGCGCTTGTCCGAAAGCGGTGCCCGCACGAACCGGCGCATCGTTATACCCCGGCACCGCCACTAACTGCCCGGCGCTACCGAGCAATGATGCAAATGCCGGTGGCGAATCGATTCGGGATCTCAGGTCCTCGGATCGAACATCGCTGAACCGCAAGGTTTTACCATCGGCCGTGATGCGATCCGCTCGACGATCTTCTGGCGCCGACAACGAGCCGGCGGCAGCTAATGCGACCGCTTCATCGGTATCACTATCGACATCGAGCACATTGCGATCGATGCCGTAAACGGAATCGACGACAACACCGACGCCGCCGACAGGCGTGCCGGATCGATACAGCGGAAAACCACCGGGATCACCGGCGAGGCCGAGCGGAGATCGTTTCGGACCTACGTCCGCCTCGGCTGGAGTGAAACGCGCCGACACGTCAGAGCAAGGAAGCTGGCTGAACTGCACACCAAATAGCGGCCCTCCTGGCGTCAACAACTCGCCAGGGTTGAAATGCGACTGGATGATTTGGCTTGCAGTTCGCGTACTGAAGGCGTTGCCTTCGCTGGAGAGATAGGCGCCCGTCACCGCCTTGGCAATGGCGGCCATCGTCGCGGGAATCACCTCGACGTTCTCGAGTCCGCCGCTCAGCGCCGACGCGGACACGTCACTGGTTCGCATGGTGACATTCTCGAGTGCGCCCGACATGCGGAACACCGCGAGTACGTTACCGACTCGATCGACCACCGCGATCGTTGCCTTGACGCCCCTCGCCTGAGCTTCGGCAACACCACGTGCAATAACGGCCTCAACATCACTGCTCGAGAGAAAGGTGCCGGCATTGGCGCAGCTCCCATCACAGGCGAGCGCACCAGATGACGTTATCGCGCCGCCATTGACGCTGGAATTCGATGAACCTGAGCCGCCACCGCCGCACGATGTGACCAGAGCGGCGCACAGCGCCGTCAACCAAAGCCGTCTCATTCGCGTACCGCCGCCTGCCGAATCACTTTCTTCATGACGGGAACCCACAGCGGCTCTTGCTCGTCGTGATAGACATGGCACGACGCGCAAGGACTCGCGATTCTGACCTGCCCGCCCTCGGTTCCGGTTTCGCCGCCGTGACAGTCACGACACACTTTGATCTGCGGCATCAGAACATCAGTCGCCACCTTCGAATCCGCAGCGGCATGACAGGTTTCGCACGTGGCTTCACCCGTCGCATGTGCGGCATGATCGAAGTGCGCCTTCGGCATGAACGTTTGCGTCAATTTCACCGGCGCGACTTTCCACACCGGCTCGTTGCTCGTGCCTTCGCGAGTCACGGTATGACAATCCGCACACACTCGCCGCTCGAAGATATCGGCCGCGACCTGATTTGCGCGCTGCTTTGCCGTGCCCAAAACGCGAGCGCGTGCGGCTGCGCTTAAAGACGCCCCGGGCGGCGTCACGCCGTCGGCAGGTGCGAACGCATCACTGTATCCACCCAGAAAGCGACGGCTGTAGTGATCAACGAGCGTCTGCATGACGAGTTCCGGCTCGCCGTGCGGCACTTTGCGCTGCGGCTCGGCCGGATCGAACCCCAATGTATGGCAGGAGCCGCAATGCTGCTCCATGTTGATCGGCTTGAAACTCGTGCCACTCTCGCTCGGGGTGTGGCAATCCGCGCAGTCCATGACCACTTCACCCTGTGGGGCTTTGATACCTTTCGGGTCGAGGTGCGCTGCGTGCGTGAATTCGAGATTCGACTTTTCGACGAGCGCTGATTCGCCAAGACGGCTTCGCGTCACCTTCCAGTCGGGTGCTGTCAACAAACTGACCTGAAAGTCTGGATGCTGCGAAACGAAATCCGTTACCGGCAACGCTTTCGGACCGGCACCATGATCCTGCGGCTG
The DNA here is from genome assembly GCA_023253235.1 of Steroidobacteraceae bacterium. Classification (GTDB taxonomy): domain Bacteria; phylum Pseudomonadota; class Gammaproteobacteria; order Steroidobacterales; family Steroidobacteraceae; genus UBA964. The sequence goes on along the minus strand of JALRHE010000069.1, from coordinate 11,212 downwards.
CGTATGACAATCTGTACAAATACGCGTATCGAGCTGAACAAGATTCGACGGCTCATCGTGTTCGACGTGGCAAGTCGTGCAGCGATCGGCCGTCATGCCCGCTGCAGCCGGATGATCAGCGGGTACATGCTGATGCAGCGTGCTTGCGTGACAATCGAGGCACTGTTCGTTGCGTACCCGACGGAATGGCTGCGCATGACACGCCTCACATTCAACCTCTAGGTTGCCGTGCGCCGAATGCAATGGACCTGAAGTCCACTGCATATCGCTCGGCAGCACGCTCGCTCGCAGCCACGCGGCTGATGCATCGCCACGACCAGCGAAGAACCACGGCAAAATCAAACCAAACATGAGCGTGACGGTGATACCCGCCCACGCCCACGGACGCTTGCGCCAACCCACCTGCTCGAGTGACGTCGCGAAAACGGGTAACGGCGCGTCATCGGCAGCCTTGGTTTCACGAGAGTCGTGCTCAACCGATATCGCTGCATCGAATTCCGCCGGCGCCTCGAGAACCTTGATAAGCATCGGCCCGAGGTTGACTTCATCACCGACTCGCAAAGTCGCATCGCGACAAAGCCGACCATTGACCTCAGCTTGACCGGGCGGAATACAAGACAACAGCAAGCCGGCATCTGAGCGCGTGAACTTGGCATGCTGCAGACCGATTCGTTGGTCATTGCAGTGAATATGTTGATCGGTGGCGCGCCCGAAGCCGATCACATCTGCATCGACGACTCGGTCGCGGGCGACTGCAACCCCCGTCGTCCCAATCTCGAGTGTACGGATCAGAATACGCATCGGTTCACCAATAGAGGAAGACGCTGACGACGTGAGCGATCAGCGTGCCGATCAAAGCCAAAGTCACGGGCACGTGGATATAAAGCCAAATCTCGAGCCAGCCGCGGATCTGGGCATCGCGTCGCAAGCGACGGAGCTGATTGCGGCGCGTCGCGACCACGCTGAGAAGATCGCCGATTCGTTTTGTCAGATCACCATCGGTACTGCGAGCAAGCTCATCGCCCAACCAATCAAGCAAGGCTGCTTGCTCCGAATTCGATACTTGCTGAGACGCGCCGCCGACGGCTGGCAGGTTGATGGTCGATAGATCGAGTCCGCCTAGAATCGCTCGGGTGCTACCGCCAATACGAGTCCCTTCTCGATTCGAGCGTAAGACATCGGCGAAACGACGGGGCATCTCGTTGGCAACACGCAAAGCGCGCTGGTCGAGATCGTTGATCTCCTCAAGCAACACGTCGGGCTTGGCGCCCGCTCGGTTGGACGACATCAACTGCGGATAGCGTAGATAGACGACCATCCCGAAAATTCCGCTTCCGATCACGATCAACATCAGCGCATAGCAGAGCGTGTGCAGATTCCAGCCGAACTGAAAACCGGTGTGCAGCGTGGCCACCACGATGAGTGCCAGACCGAGGTAGACATGGGCACTCGTCCAACCGCGCAACGTACCGACGGACGATGAGTAACTGCGCTTACGCACACCGAGGGCAGTCAACCAAAGAATGAGCGCAGCACCTATTCCCCCAAGGGTATAACCGAGCCACGTCCCACCATTAGGTGGCGAGAGCGGGTCGTGCCACGCATAAGCGATGATCGACAACACGCACAGGACGAGAGCGATTTTCAGGTAGCGGCGCTGGGCATAGTCGAGCATGGACTCGTGCATGATCAGAACCTCGACGCTTCTTGCTGCACGAAGGCCACGAACTCTTCGGGGCTAACGCGCAGAGCAGCGCCAGTCGGGCAAGCACGAACGCAAGCGGGTCCCCCATCCTGACCTTTGCACATGTCGCACTTGACCGCTTTCTTAACCGCCTTGGGAGCGCCGTGACCATCATCGTGATGATGGTGATGATGTTTACGCCCGAGACCCTGCACTTCGCCAAAGACATTCTCTGCCTTGCTGCCGAACATGAGCCAGGAAGCCAGTGACGGCTGCTCGGGCGGCGGACCCGCCAACTGAATGACACCGTACGGACAATTACGCTCGCAATTGCCACAACCGATGCAGTTGTCGCCAACAAATACCTCGCCATTGGGAGAGCGACGAATCGCATCCGGCGGACAGTCCTTCATGCAATGCGGGTCTTCGCAGTGCCGGCACGATGTCGGGACGTGAACATTGGCAAAAGTCGGCCCGGCAGCACGATCGAGACGTGAGGTACCACCGTGAGTCGCCGCACATGCGCGTTCGCAATTGTCGCAGCCGACACAAAGCGTCTCATCGATCAGCAGTACGTCGGTCGCTTCGCCGAGGCCTTGCTTCAGCAAAAACGAAATCAGCGCGCCTGCATTGTCCTGACCCTGCAATCGCGTGTTGCTCGCGATACGTTGTCGAACCGTCTCTTCGAGCTCTGATCGCAACGCAGGATTTTTCTGCAGCAACTCCGCGAAGGTGTCGGCATCGAGACTGATGGTCTCGGTCGCCACGGTGGCTCGAACCGTTGCGCTGCGACGGGTGTTGCCCATCAAGCCCATTTCGCCGACGTAATTGCCTGCAGCGACGTAAGAGGTGACGATTTCTCGGCCGCCAACAGCCCGCAAGACGGCCAGTGAGCCACTGCGCACGAGATGCAGGGCATCCGCTTCGTCGCCTTCACTGAATACGACTTGTCCCGCTTTGTAGCGGTTCATTTTCGATTTTGCAGCGATCGGCAGCAAATCTGCCGTCTTGGCCTGCGGCGCAAATCCGCTCTGGATCGCGCGAACGATGAACGTCTGATCGATCACGGCACGCGCAGCATCGACTGAACTCAACAATTTCAATACGTCGCGGCGCGGCGTTTCGATCAGGACGCAATCTTTGCCGGCAAGCACCGTCGCGGTGCGACGACGACCGGATAACAAACCCATCTCGCCGAAGAACTGGCCCGGCATCAAGGGAATGCGCTTGGCGGGATTGTTATCGTCAATCTGAATCTCCACACCACCATTGAAGATGGTGTAGAACGAGTTGGTGTAATCGTTACGCTTGAAGACGATGTCGCCGGGGTTGAGCACGTGAATCGTGCTGCCGAGCAATAGCTCGCGGAACATCAGCGGATTCACCTCGGTGAACAAGGGAATGCGCTGCTGCATCGCTTGCAAGGTATCCGAGACAGAGCGATGTCCCGGAATTCCCGCAAATTTGGCCGCCAACAATGGCTCATCGGCCGGCGCGACCGGATTACCACGGATGAATTCGACGACTTCGTAGCCTTGATTCATCGCTTGTTTGATCAGGGGGTATCCACCCAAGGCGCCGATCACGTAGAGCCCCGGAACATTCGACTCGTACGATGTCGAAAGCACCGGAAGTGACGAGGGATCGCTTGAAGGAAACTTGATTCCGCACGATTCGACGAACTTGCGCGGCGGCGTCGCACCCAGGCGCGCGATGATTCGATCGCAAGGCAACTGCATGTCGCCAGTCGACGTATTCAAAGACAACAAATAGGGCTTTTCACCACCCGGCGTCTCGCTCAACGAAGCGCACTGCGTCGAGTACAGGCAGATGACCTTGCCGGCCTCGACAGTCTTCAGAATCAGCGCGAGGTTGCCGTCTTTGCAGCGCGAAAACTCGCCCGATCGATTGACGAGATAGACCGTGTTTTGTTTCGACAATGCCACGGCATTCTCGATGGCTGCGTCACCAGCGCCGACGACGACGATCGTTTCGCCCTTGTATTCGTCGGGATCATCGAGCGTGTACTGCACACAAGGCAGACCATCGCCCGGAACACCCAGACGACGCGGATTGCCCTGCAGTCCGATACCGAGAATGACGTTCTCGGCGAGGACCTCACTTCCATCCTGAAGCTTGAGGTGGAAGTCGCCCTTAGCCCCGCTAATGCCGACGACTTCAGCGCCGTAGCGAATATTGACCTTGTGTTCGGTAAGACCCTCGGCCCATTCGCCGAGGATCTTTTCGCGAGTACCGGCCTCGAAACGCATCGGACTGCGCAGAGGAAGGATGTTGGGCTCAGCCATGACGTGCTTGCCCTTCTGGTACTTCTGAATGGTGTTCGAATGTGCTGCCGTTTGCTCGAGCAGCACATGCGATACACCAACCTCAGCAGCCCGGGCAGCTGCACTCAGCCCGCCCGGCCCAGACCCCACTACCGCAATCGCGACCTTCGTCGTCATCTCAACCGCCGTCTGCAAACTCCGGATAGAGCGTCATACCGCCGCAGACGAAAATCGTCTGGCCGTTGACGTAATCGGAATCATCGGATGCCAACCATACGGCAGCCTTACCGATATCAGCAGGCTGACCGACACGACCGTACGGGATCAACTCGAGCAACTTCTCGAGAGCTTCGGGCGTTTCCCATGCCGGACGATTGATCGGCGTAGCGATAGCGCCTGGCCCGATCGAGTTCACACGAATCTTCAGAGGTGCCACTTCCTGCGACAGACTCTGCATGAACAATTTCACGCCGCCCTTCGACGCCGCGTAGTTCACGTGACCGGCCCACGGAATGACTTCGTGCACGGACGACATGCAGATGATCTTGCCGGCAGCCGGCGATTTACCCGGCTGAACGCCGCGCTTCATCATTTCGCGAACAGCGCGACGGCTGCAGAGGAACATACCCGTCAAGTTGACGTTGATGACCTTATTCCACTGCGCCAAGGTCATGTCGTGGAACGCGGCGTCCTGTTGGAGACCCGCGTTGTTCACGAGAATATCGACGCCGCCGAACTCCGCCATCATCTTGTCGAACATCGCCTCGACTTGGGCTTCGTCGGAAACGTCAGCCTGCACCGCGATAGCACGACCGCCGGCAGCTTCGATCGCGGCAATGACCGGAATCGTTCCCGCCGAATTACCCGCGTAGTTCACGACCACGTCGGCACCGGCTTGACCGAGCGCGATGGCAACACCGGCGCCGATGCCGGAACTCGCACCCGTCACGAGCGCTTTCTGACCTTTCAAAGGTTGGTATGACATGAAATGACTCCTGCTGTTTGAGCAGCTAAATCAGTGGGAACGCCATTCGTCGATCAACGAAGCAACGAGGCCGGTCCAACCCGTTTGGTGGGATGCACCGAGACCCACGCCCGTGTCGCCGTGGAAGTACTCGTGGAAAGTGAGGTAGTCGCGCCAGTGCGGATCCGACTGGAACTTCTCGATATTGCCGTACTCGGGTCGACGACCGTTCGCATCGCGTGCAAACACGGCGATCAACCTGTTGGCGTGAGTACGGGCGATCTCGTCGATCGTCCAACTCTTACCATAACGATCGGTCACCTTCAGATCGTTACCATGAGCTTTAGCGAGCTTGCGTAGCGACTCGATCATGAGGAAGGCAGTCGGGAACCAAATCGGGCCACGCCAATTCGAGTTGCCGCCCTTGATCTTGCAATCCGCCTCACCGGGCTCGTAACCGACCTCGTTACCGCCCAAGCGGAACGGATGCGCGAGGTGCGCACGCGAGAGACTGCGCAGGCCGTAATCCGACATGAACTCTTCGGGATCGCAAAGCCACTGCAGCATGCGCTCGAGCTGCTGACGATCGACGATGGTCATCGCCAACGTCTCTCCTTCGGGATTGGCGATCCGCGAAATGCAGCGTCCCACCAGCTCGGAACGATTATTCATAAACCAGTTGAGGTTCGAACTGAACTCAGGGAACTGCTTCAGCCAATCGGTCTCGAGACGCTCGACCGCATACATCGGAATGAGTCCGACCATCGAGCGAACGCGGATCTTCTCGTAGTGACCGTCCGGGTAACGCAACACGTCGTAGAAGAACCCATCGGTGTCGTCCCACAAGTCGTGATCACGTCCGCCCTGACGCTTCATCGCTGCACCGATGTAGACGTAGTGCTGGAAGAACTTCGTCGCGAGGCTCTCGTAGGTCTTGTTCTCTTTTGCGAGCTCAAGCGCGATACGCATCATGTTGAGACAGAAAAGACCCATCCAACCCGTCGCATCGGACTGCTCCAGCACCGCGCCACCCGGCAGCTTTTCGGAACGGTCGAACAACGTGATGTTGTCGAGTCCCAAGAATCCACCTTCGAAGACGTTGTTACCGCGACTGTCGACCTTGTTGATCCACCAAGCGAAGTTGATCAGCAACTTGTGGAAGCAGCGTTCGAGAAATGCACGATCCGCCGTGCCAGAACGAACGCGATCCATGTTGTAGACGCGCCAGACGGCCCACGGATGGACCGGCGGGTTCAGATCGGAGAATTCCCACTCGTAGGCAGGAATCTGCCCGTTCGGGTGCTGGAACTGCTCGAACAACATCAACCAAAGCTGCTGCTTGGCGAAGTCAGGATCGATGATCGCAATCGCTACCGTGTGGAACGCGAGATCCCACGCAGCGAACCACGGGTATTCCCATTTGTCCGGCATCGACAGCACGCGCATCGAGTTCAGATGGCGCCAGTGCTGATTGCGAATGTGATTACGTGATTCCGGCGGGGGCAAATTCGGGTTGTCGCCCTTGAGCCATTGTTCGACATCAAAGATGTAGTTCTGCTTTGACCACATCATGCCCGCAAAAGCCTGTCGCTGAATGCGGCACTCGTCCTCCGTCGCACCCTTCGGATGGATGGTCTGATAAAACTCATCCGCCTCACGCCGCGCACGGGTGATCACCGAGTCGACGTCGCTCAGTGACGCATTGCCGTCGTCGGACAAACGGAAGTGGAACACGACCGAACCACGTGCCGGGACGACACGGCGATAATGGATGCCGGCTTTCGTGCCTTCCTGGTCATGGTTGGTGGCAGCCGTTTCACCGTGAATGATGTGACGATGAAACGCGTCTTTGTAGAAACGCCGACCGTTCTCGGGCATCACGCCGTACAGACGCTCGACGTTCGATTCGTTATCGGTGAAGAGCGCTTCGCCGTCAGCCTCGGCTGAAAGGTAACGTTTTCCGAGCTGATATTTGAACGGCAGATTGGTGAGGCCGTCGGCCTCACTGTCATCGGCAACCAAACGAACTTGCTTACCGCGCTTAGCGCCGAGCTTGATGTTCGGCGGACGCTTCTTATTCGCGCCCCAGCCCCAAATATTGCGGAACCAAAGTTGCGGAATCAGGTGAATTTCCGAGTCGTCCGGCCCGCGATTGCAGACTTCGACACGCACGCAGAGATCTTCCGGCCCTTCTTTCGCATACTCGACGAAGACGTCGAAATAGCGATCTTCGTCGAAGGTGCCGGTATCGAGCAGTTCGAACTCCGGCCCGCGGCCCTGTCGACTCGCGTTCTCTCGCACCAGCCACTCGTACGGGTACTCCGCTTGCGGGTACTTGTAAAGGTACTTCATGTAGCTGTGGGTCGGAGTACTGTCGATGTAGAAGTAGTACTCCTTGAGATCTTCGCCGTGATTGCCCTCGGCTGGAATCAAGCCGAACGCCCGCTCCTTCAAGATCGGATCACGGCCATTCCACAGCGCCAAAGAAAAACACAACAACTGATACTGATCGGATACGCCCGCGAGGCCATCCTCGCCCCAGCGATAGGCCTTGCTTCGCGCCATATCGTGGGTCAGGTGATTCCAGGCCGCACCGTTGGAACTGTAATCCTCGCGCACCGTTCCCCAGGAACGTTCGCTCAGGTATGGCCCCCAGCGATACCACGGAGAACCACCACGGGCTTGTGACAGCCGCTCATGCTCGGCCGTCTGCTTGGCTTTACCCATTTAACCCCCCAATCAGAACGTCGCGCCAGCTCTTCTCGGCTGGTCATTCGTCGTTGTTGTTGTCACGGCGGAGCCGGCTAGACCCCGCGTCTATCGGTTCAGAATGGATCTTTCCCGAAATGAAAACAAGCGGGTGCGCATTAAATTCTGATGACGAAAGTGATCGACGATCATTTTTAGATCGAGTCTCGCCATCAAAGCGTGTGCCGCTGATCCGCTTGGTGCAACCGACTTGCTAATTGCTTCATCAAGCGCAGCGCCTCGTCGGGGTGTGCCCCAATAAGGTGCTCAAAATTCTCTCGGGTCATCGGCTCGACCTCGAGATCATTCACTGCGATGACCGATGCCGAACGGGGCAAGTCGAGCAGTAAGCCCATCTCACCGACCCAATCGCCAGGGCCAAGCCGCGCGATTACCGCGTAGTTCCCGTCTTTTTGGGCTTTTCGTACCTCTGCCTCACCGCGACGGATCATGTACGCGCGATCAGACTCCGCCCCCTCTTGCACCAACACGGTGCCTGCTGGAATCCGTCGGTAGCCGCATCCTTCAAAAAGGCAAGGATATTGATCGGTGTGGTGCAACTTGGCGCAACCCGTCGCCGTCGTCTCTCCACCGATACCGCGATAGACAACGACCGCCAACACGGCACCCGCCATCGGCCCCACGAAGTACAACCAGAGGTGCTCGAACATCCCCATGAGTGCAGCCGGCGCGAGACTTCGGGCCGGATTCAAACTCGTTCCGGAGATCGGCGCTTCGATCATCACCAACACGGCAATCAGTACGCCTGCTAGATAGGGTGTATAGCGCGCGACAGAACGGCGATCGACCGCCCAAAAAACCAGAAATATCAACGAGAAAGTAATAATCAGCTCGGCCGCCAACGCGACAGTCGCAGAGTAACCCGAGCCGGGCGTCGTCATGCCGAGGTTCACGGTCGCAGCAGCCTCGCTTGCGACAGCACCAACACCCAAAACGCCAAGCACGGCACCCAAGGTCTGAGCGAGCGCATACATCGCGGCGTCCGTGTGGGTGATCTTGCCGCGCAACCAAAATGCAAAGGTCATCGCAGGATTGAGATGCCCACCACTACGCTGACCAAGCGGTGACAGCACCACTGCGGTGCCGCCGCCCGCAAACAGCATGCCGGTCGCTAGTCGGCGCCACGGCTCCGAGGGAATGAGTTCGGTCATCACGCTGCCCTCGGACCACATGAAGACGACCGCCCCGATACCGATCGCCATCATGATCGCCGTGCCGAAGAACTCACTCAGATACTCGGGCCAATTCAGCTTCATCACATTGTCATCCTCAGAGCAGCAGACCCCGTTGAAGAATCCGACGGGATATGGCCTCCTAGCATCGCTCCAAAACGGATTAATTCAACTAGAAAGATGGAGCGGGGGGTTTTCACGTGATTCGCAACGATGTCGTGGCCAGCCTCGATCTGCCGCGCCGAGCCGCCGCGATCGTGCTCGCCGGTGGTCGGGGCAGTCGCCTGCTCGACCTCACTGCCAAACGCTCCAAACCCGCCGTCCACTTCGGCGGCAAATTTCGAATCATCGACTTCGCGCTTTCAAACGCGGTCAATTCCGGCGTTAGACGCATCGCGGTACTGACCCAGTACACGAGCCATAGCCTCATTCGGCATATTCAAATGGCCTGGGGCTTTTTGCGCGGCGAGCTCAATGAATTTGTGCAGGTTTTGCCTGCCAACCAAAGAATGGGCAGCGACGTCTGGTATCAAGGAACCGCTGATGCCGTTCATCAAAACCAAGAAGTAATCAAAAGCTTCAATTGCGACTACACGATTATTTTGGCTGGCGATCACATCTACAAGATGAATTATGCGATCGCCTTGGCGCACCACGTTGAGCACGGACGTGGATGCACGGTCGCCTGTGTCGAGGTCCCGAAAGAGCAAGCCTCTGGCTTTGGCATCCTCCATACGAGCGACGATGACGTAGTCACCGATTTTGTCGAAAAACCGCACGACCCACCGACCTTGCCGAACTCCCCTCATCGCTCACTGGCTTCGATGGGAATTTATATTTTTGATACTGCATTCCTGCTCAGCGAGCTTGCGCGTGATGCGCAAGATCCGGCGTCGACTCACGACTTCGGTCGCGACCTGATCCCTAGGCTCGTTCGCGAAGGTCGAGTCGTTGCGCATCGCTTCGAAAGCAGCGCGGTCAATCGCAGCACGGATGCAGAACCGTATTGGCGCGATGTCGGCACGCTCGACTCATATTGGGACGCCAACATTGATCTCACGGCTACCGTCCCCTTGCTGAATTTGTACGATGACCGATGGCCTATTTGGACATATCAGCCGCAGTTGCCGCCCGCCAAATTCGTACATAACTCCGACGAGCGTCGCGGTATCGCGATCGAATCGCTCGTATCGGGCGGATGCATCGTGTCAGGCACGGTCGAACGCTCGCTGCTGTTTTCGGGCGTTCGTGTGCACTCCAATGCCATCGTCGAACTCGGTGTCGTACTACCCGGCGCACAAATCGGTCGTGGCGCTCGGCTGCATCGAGTCGTCGTCGATCGAGACTGCCAAGTACCACCTGAACTCGTCGTTGGCGAAGACCCGGAGCACGATGCCCGACGCTTTGTACGCAGCGATAATGGCGTTACCTTGATCACGCAATCGATGATCGATCGCCTCGATCCATGACTCGCGTACTCCACGCTACGACCGAATTATTCCCGTGGGTAAAAACCGGCGGTCTTGCGGACGTCACTGCAGCTTTGCCAGAGGCGCTCGCCAAGATCGGCGTTGATGCGCGCACCGTCGTTCCCGGATTCCCTGCGATCATGACGGCATTGGAAAGTGCGACGCCGGTATATGAAGCGGCAGGACTCTTCGGCACGGCGACGATGCGCATCTGGTATGGATTTCTTCCCGGCCGTAAAACTGCTGTTTACGTGGTTGATGCACCTGCGTTGTTTCAACGCCCCGGCAATCCTTACTCCCACCCTCACGGCGGCGACTGGAATGACAATCTGCTGCGCTTTGCCATGCTGGGCTGGGCAGCGGCCAAGCTCGCTGCGGGCGAGCTCGATCGGCAATGGCGCCCCGACGTGCTGCATGTTCATGATTGGCACCCGGCACTCGCGCATGCCTATCTGACCGAAACCTGGCCGCCCGTCAAAACCGTATTTACGATTCACAACATCGACTATCCGGGCCGCTTTCCTCCCCACGACTACGGACGACTCGGGCTTGCGCATTGGCTGGCAGCGCCTTACGGCCCGCTCGAATTCTTTGGTGATCTCTGCTTCCTGAAAGCAGGCATGCTGCTTGCCCACCGCGTCACCACAGTCAGCCCGACGTATGCGGAAGAAATCAGTCGCGGCAAACACGGTGGTGGCCTCGATGCTGTCGTTCGCGCTCGCGATGACCGGTTGACCGGCATTCTCAATGGCGTTGACTACGGCACTTGGGATCCGCGTCACGACACGTATCTACCTACTCAGTACGATCAGCATGACTTAAAAGGAAAGATCAACTGCCGAGCACAACTTCGTCGACATTTTGGGCTA
>JALRHE010000427.1 GCA_023253235.1 Steroidobacteraceae bacterium | reverse complement strand
AAATCATCACGGCCGTGCGCTCGCAAATCTCGCGAAACCACGCGGCGTAATCGGGCGATTCATCGACTCGCCAATGTTGCGGGTACTCGTGACGAATCACGAACTCGGCTAATTCACGCAATCGATCGAGTTCATCCATCGCCGCGTGCAGTTCGAAGTTGCCCAAACGCACGAACGATGGCGCGACACGACAAACGATAGCGCCTGGCTCGGCCGTGGGGTTGCCGTCATAAAACATGTCGCGGATGACCGTCTCGCCGGTCGCGACGAGACTGAGCGCTCTGGTCGTTGGCACTCCCAGCGCGTGCATAGCCTCACTGCACACGAACTCGCGCAAACTCGAGCGCAGCACGGCTCGACCATCGGCTCGTCGCGAATACGGTGTTGGCCCCGCACCTTTAAGCTGGAGTTCGAAGCACTTGCCAGCCTGCCCTTCGATCTCACCCAGAGAAATCGCACGCCCGTCGCCCAACTGCCCCGCCCAATTACCAAATTGGTGTCCGCCGTAGCGTGCCGCGTAAGGACGCATGCCGGCGGCCAACTGGTTGCCGCCTAGGATGAGGATGCTGCTGTGACCTTCGGTTGCTGGCTTGGCAAGATTGAGCAAGGCAGCGCATTCATCCGACCACGCCAACAAACGAGGCGCCTTGACCGCCTCCGGCTGCACCAGTGAATACGCGACGTTGGGCACCTGGCGGGATACGTTGGGTGCGTCGACCTCGCCCTCGAGTTCATCGACGAAGCGACTACTAAAACTCAGATCGGACAACTCGCGCATCATGCGGGTGATTATATGATTGTGCGCATGAACTCTCGTGTGACGATCGCCTCCCTGCATCTCTACCCGGTCAAATCGGGTCGTGTCATCGACTGCCTCGAAGCACGGCTCGGGCCGCGAGGTCTGCAGCACGATCGACATTGGATGCTGATCGACGATAACGGACGATTTTTGACGCAACGCACTCATCCGCAATTGGCGCGTCTCGCCGCAGACGTCATGGGCGATAGGTTGCGACTTCAACACCCCGATTGCGGCGAACTCACTGTTGCCTTACCAGCCGATCTGCCCTCACCCGCCGACCCGATCCAGAGGGTTTCCATCTGGAAGAGACATCACGATGCGCTCGATGCGGGGGACGACGCAGCGCGATATTGCACTCGGCTGATCGGCACACCCGCACGGTTGGTCTCGGCCATCGACCAGAATTTTCCGGACGGCTATCCGCTCTTAGTCTGCAACGAAGCGTCTTTGGTCGACTTGAATCGCCGCATGCGGACGACATTGCCCATGAATCGTTTCAGGCCGAATCTCGTGCTTCGCGGGCTCGACGCTTGGGATGAGGATCGAATCGCGACGCTGCGCATCGGCACCGCCAGGCTGAAACTCGTCAAGCCCTGTACGCGCTGCGTGATCACGAGCCTCGATCAAACCACCGGAGCTTCCGCCGAGGATCCGCTGCCCACACTACGTGAATTTCGCTGGAACGCGACGCTGCATGGCGTCACGTTCGGCGAGAACGCCGAGGTTCAAAGCGGCTCGGGAGCCACATTGAAGATCGGCGACGAAGTGGAAATCAGCTGGCGTTGACGACGTGGATCGCCGAGCACTCGCGACAGCGATTACGCTGGCGGCGGACCGACCAACTGCACGCGCGAGGTCACCTGACCTTTGAAGTCGAGCCAGGCGTGATTGGCGTAGTCGTACAACTTGCAGCTGCGTACGCAGTCGCGGTAGCTGCGCCAATTCATGCGATACACCTGATACTGGTTATCAAAGCGTTCGCTTAGCAAACGCTGTGCTTTGCGCAGCGAATACATCGGGATACGCGGATTCAGGTGGTGCGCGTTGTGCTCCATGATGTTGTGAAGCAAACGATCGATTCCGAAAGGAAAGCGCACGTGCACGGTAGCCGTGAGGTAAGCGCGATAACGCTGCCACTCGTGTCGCGCCTGGAACCAGGCGATCGCTGGATGGGTGTGGTGCACGAAGACCACGAACCCCATCACTACGTTCCAAAGCGCGAACGGCACGACCACTCCGAGCGCCAACAACAACCAGAAATTCTGATCGGTGCGCGCTGCCGCCACGGCAACCAGTGCAACCCAGCCGATCATGCCCACCGTGACGAGCGCGCTATCCCAATGGTACTTGGCACGGCTCGCACCAATCTGACGCTTGGTCGCGAAATACAGCTTCTTCCACCACAGCTCGAGGAAGTAATAGAGACCCCAGCCGGCGCCGCTGCGGTAGATCCGCTCGAGGACGCGACGATAACCCGGCAGCGCGTCGAATTCTTCCTTCGAGAACGGCGCCCAGACTTGGTCGCGACCCTTGAGATTGTTGAACCCGTGATGCGCCACGTTATGACCGACGTCCCAAAGACTGAAGGCCGTCATCGAGGGCAGGAAAGCCACTCGGCCGAAGATGTCGTTGAGCAAGCGGCTCTTGAAGAAAGAGCCATGGCAAGCGTCGTGTCCGATCAGGAACAGCCGAACGATGCCGGCTGTCACCAAAGCCGAGCCGAGGAACTTCAGCCAGAGCGAACCGTCGATCAGAACGAGCGCGAGGCCACCGCCGAAAATCAACAGATCCACGAGCAAAGCGAAAGCCGGTTTCCAGTAACCCGCATTCTCGAATGCGAGCAGCAAGGCCTTGCGGCTCACGCTAGTGGAAGGATCTGCTTGGGGAGGACCGAGAGTTTCCATATAGACGCATTCTAACCGAGCGGCGGCATAATGAGCGTCATGACGTTCATTTCACCCGCTCTGCGCTCGGAAACGCAGGATCTGACCGCCTTGAGCGCCCCGCTCTCGATAGCAGAGCGCCAGGCCGCCCTCGAACTTGGCCGTGGCTTGGTCAAGGGTGCCCGAGCCCGCGCCAACGAGCGACCCTACCTCGACGCGTTCCTGCAGGAGTTCGGTCTCTCGAACCAGGAAGGCATCGCGTTGATGTGCCTGGCGGAAGCCTTACTGCGTATCCCGGATGACGAAACCGCCGATCGATTGATCGCCGAGAAGCTGGCGAGCGGCAACTGGGACTCGCACTCGGGACGCTCCGACTCGCTTTTCGTCAACGCGTCAACTTGGGGCTTGATGCTGACGGGCCGCCTCGTCGAGTTGCCCGATGAACTGCGTGGCAATGCCAACGGCTGGTTGCGTCATCTCACCCAGCGTGCGAGCGAACCGTTGGTGCGCCAAGCGTTACGACGCGCGATGAAAATCATCGGTAGCGAATTCGTGGTCGGACGTAGTATCGAGGAAGCGTTGCAACGCTCGGCGACAGACGCCAGCCTCGCGCTGTGCTCCTTCGACATGTTGGGCGAAGGAGCTCGTACCGACGAGGATGCACGACGCTACTACGACGCTTATGTCGCCGCGATCGAGCAGATCGGGCGCAGCGTAGACGGCTCGTTGCACCAAAGATCGTCGATCTCGATCAAACTCTCGGCGCTTGACCCGCGCTATTCGGCTATCCATCGCGAACGAGTGCACGAGCGACTGATTCCCCGCGCACTGGAACTCGCGCGCTTGGCAGCTGCTCGCGGCATCGGTCTCACCGTCGATGCGGAGGAGCAAGATCGTCTCGAGATTTCACTCGAAATCTTCGCCGCCATGGCGGGTGATCCCACGACACGCGACTGGCCCGGTCTCGGCCTTGCCGTTCAAGCCTATGGACGTCGCGCCATGGCAGTGATCGATCACGTCACAGAACTTTCCCGATCCCATGGACGAGCGCTGGCGGTACGGCTCGTGAAAGGGGCCTACTGGGACAGCGAGATCAAGCGCGCACAAGAGAGAGGACTAGCCGAATATCCGCTCTACACACGGAAGTGCTCAACCGATGTGTCCTATCTCGCCTGCGCGCGAGCCTTGTTCACCGCATCGGATCGGATCTACCCACAATTCGCCACTCACAACGCACACACCATCGCAGCCGTACTCGGTTTGGCACGTACGCACCGCGACACTGCGGGCCGTGCGGTGGATTTCGAGTTTCAGCGTCTGCACGGTATGGGCACCCTGCTCTACGACGAGGCACGGCGACAACTGACCGACCTACCGCGTGTGCGCGTCTATGCGCCGGTTGGACCCCATGCGGATCTACTCGCGTATCTCGTTCGTCGCTTGCTCGAAAATGGCGCCAACACGTCCTTCGTCAATCGCTTCATGGACGAACGTGTGCCGGTCGCGCAAGTGGTCACGGATCCGATCAGCGAAATCGAGGCGCTCACCACTGTCGAACATGATCGGATTCCGCTACCGAGCCACCTCTACGGTCCGTCGCGACTGAACTCCCGAGGGGTCGACTTCGGTCGTCGCTCGAGCATCGAGGAGATCGGACAGTGTCTGCGAAGCACGCTCACACTACCCTCGCCCGAGAGCCGCTACGTCACTGCCGGTGTCGTCGAGACCGCGTTTCGCGCAGCGAGCCTTGCTTTCCCAGAATGGCGTGGCCGCCCTGGCGAGGCACGCGCCGAGATCCTCGAACGTGCGGCCAACTTGCTCGAGCTTGTAGACACGGATGTTGGCATCGGTCCAGCCGGAGTAAAGGTAGTTACCAGCCTTGTTCCATGCGAGGGAAGTGCAACCGAGGTTCTTGGTGGACTTTTGGTCGACATCGTTCTTGTTGATGGAGACGGCGGTAATAGTCTTAAGGAAGGTACGGGTGGGGAGG
>JALRHE010000417.1 GCA_023253235.1 Steroidobacteraceae bacterium | reverse complement strand
GGCTTTGGCGGACTCCCCCAAAGTGGGCTCACCAGCGCCAGACTTTCGTTTACAGGATCAAACTGGAAAGTGGGTTTCTTTGAAAGAACAGCGCGGGAAATGGGTGGTGCTTTACTTTTACCCCAAGGACAACACGCCAGGATGCACGACTCAGGCCTGCGAGTTTCGTGACGATATCTTTGCCTTCCGTCGCGAAGGGGCCGTGATCTACGGCGTCAGTGTCGACGATGTGGATTCCAAGAAAGCATTCGCCAAGGAGCACAGCCTGCCCTTCTCGGTGCTAGCCGATCCCAGCAAGCAGACGACCGCCGCCTATGGGGTACTGCAGAAGATGCTCGGTATGTTCGAGATCGCCCGTCGAGACACTTTCATCATCGATCCTGAGGGCCGCATCGCCAAGCATTGGGAAAAGGTTGACGCCAAGGGTCACTCGGCCATGGTCTTGACCGAACTGAAACGTCTCAAGGGCGCCTGATTACCCTCAGCCGATCGCCCGAAAATGGACAAAGGATGATGCCGTCCGCTCACGGCCTCGTGACTGGCGGCATCATCTGAACCTTCCTGACACAAGGGGTTCATCCATGTCCCAGTCTTCCGACCTGCAACGACCCGAACGGCGTGAATTTCTGACCACTGCGAGTGCCGGTGGCGCACTGGCCATCGGAGCGGCGGGCGTCGCTGGTATGACTCTCGGTGGACCGTTGGCGAGCGCATCGGCGGCGCTGCATTCGCTGCACGGCCGCGGTCCCGGCCTCAAGGGTCCGTATCTCGATCTCTCCACCGGTCGCGGCAACCAGTTGGCCTACGCCCGCATTCAGGGCGACCTCGATTTTGGCAAACAGAAGTACTTCTGGTTCAAGGGCTATGTGATGGCCATCGAGCCGCAGAAGAAGGTCGTCGATCTGATGGGTGCCTCGGGTTTCGGTGTGATCCGTCTCGAGCAAGGTCCGAATGGTGGCATTCGGCGGATGTGTCGCGAAGTGATCGTTTACACCGATCTGCGCAGCGGTGACGTACTTGATGAGTGGAAGAACCCGCTGACCAACGAAACGGTCAAAGCAGTGCACGTGGCCAACGACCCGTTCAACTACATGATCGAGGATCACTTTCCGGCGATGTCTGACTTCGGCGGGCTCAACAAGGAACAGCCGCCCAAGATCCCCTTCATCCTGCCGTGGTATCAGCACGGTGGCATGGCCGAGATGGAAATCCACGTACACCTTGCGTACCCCAGCGCTTTGCAGCCTGACAAGTGGCCGCGCGAGTCGGCAGGCCCGATCGCGCAGGTGTCCGAGTTCTTCGCCCACCACGTAAAGGTGGAAGATCTGCAGAACGAGAAGATTACGTCACTCGACTACACCGGCACGTGGAATCGCATCACGCCATGGCTGCCGTGGATGTTGATGGGGCAACGCCCGGGTCTGTGTCAGTACGCCTGTTTCATGGGTACGACGCCGAATCTCGAAGAAGTGCTCACTCGCAACGTGCTCGATTACTGCGAGAAGAACTACAAGAAATATTTCGACGCGCCGACGGTGTGGAGCACGGATCGCAGTCTCTCGAGCCTCGAGCACTACGCGAAGGATCAGAAGCCCGCACCGGTGAAGTGAGCTTCGCTTTAGAGTATTCGTAACGAAATGGCGCGCCGATCAGTTGGTCGGCGCGCCGACTTCCAGCGCGATCTCGATTCGTCGGTTGCGCAGTCGATTGGTGGCGCTATCGTTGGCTGCTACGGGTTTGGTATCGGCGAATCCTTGCGCTCTCACGCGTTCCGCATCAATTTTATGTACTCGCACCATCTCTCGAACGACGGCGATGGCGCGCGCTGCCGATAGATCCCAGTTATCGCGGTATCTCGTATTAGAAATCGGTATGTCGTCCGTGTGTCCGGAGACAACGATCACGGCATCACTCTTCCGAGCGACTTCGCTGATCTGCTGAGTCCAGCGCCGAGCTTGCGCCGACAGTTGCGCGTCACCGGAGCCGAAAGCGCCTTCGGTTCCCATGGAAATGAGCAAAGTCTGACCGCGACTATCGATCTTGATCGATTCGCTCCGAAGCGCATCCTTGAGTAAAACGCGAGCTTCACGCTCGAGCGCGAGTAGTTCATTTCTACTGGCGGTGTCGATTGGATCGACATCCGATTTTCGAGCGGCTTCGACTAATGTCGAGGTGGCGCCGGTAATCGTGATTTCACTGCTGAGTGTCGGCGCGAGTTCGTTGATGCGCTGCATCGCTGCGAGCATGCCGTTTGCAGCCAGGGCCTTCGAGGCCGCATCGCCTGAGCCGAGCGTGTCGAATCGGATCAGGATCCGCGTGTTTGTCGGATGTACATCCAGGATTTTTCGATCGATCCATTCACGTAACCCGCTCTCTAACCGACGAGCATCGGCGAGTAGCGTCGGTGGTACGTCTTTCGACAATGCCTCACCGCCCGAGACGGCAGTCGTCGATAGCCTCAACGCGTCATTGGCCGCCGGCAAGAAGGAGATTTCACGCACGGAAGTCGATGTCGCTGGGGTCGGCCGCGCGTCTGTCGTGTTGCCCTTGAAAGAATCTCGGATGCTGCTCGAGACGGTCGCAAACGTGGAGTCGCTCATGGTGGAGAACGACAGCATCAACACAAAAAAGCACATCAACAAAATGACCAGATCGGCGAAGGTCACCATCCAAGGCGGAGCGGAGCGAGAGCTTTTTTCGACGCGCATGAATCGGTCAGGTTGAAAGCGTCGGTGGCGCTTGCACATCCCTGCGGAGGAATGCGTTGATGGTGTCACCGATCAGGAGAGGGCTTTCCCCTCGAGCGATGGCGCGCAATCCGAGCGTCGCTGCTTCGCAATAAATCATCTCGTCTCGATGCAGCGCTCGAAGCTTTTCTGCGATCGGTGTCGCGATGACGTTGGCGATGAGCGCACCGTAGAGAGTCGTCAGCAGCGCCACTGCCATCGCAGGGCCGATCGATCCCGGGTCGGACATTCCGCCGAGCATTTGCACGAGTCCAACCAGCGTGCCGATCATGCCCATGGCTGGCGCCACGTCGGCCCAAGTCTGCCAAGCGGCGATGATCGACTCATCCCGACGATTCACAGAGTCCATCTCGAACTGCAGTCGTTGCATCAGGCGTGGCTCATCGGCGCCATCGACAATCAAGGTCAGTCCGGTACGAATGAGCGGATTCTCGATATCGTGTAACTGCGGTTCGAGGGCCAAGGGGCCATCCCGTCGGATCCGTGTGGCGTACTCGGGGAGCGTTTGACTCAGCTGCCCCACGTCGAGCTGCGGCTTGGCGACCAATCGCGATAGCGCTGCGAGATGCGCGACAAAGGTCTCTAGCGAATGGCGAGCCATCACCACGAAGAAGGTGCCGCCGACGACGATCAAGGCCGACGGCCAGTCCAAAAAAGCGGCGACCGTGCCCGCGCTGATCATGGCGCCGATGACTAGCCCCAAAGCGCCCAGAATTCCGATGAGTATCGCGATATCCATGCAAGTTCAGTGAATGCTCGAGGTGGCGGGTAAATGGGTATACTCCAAAATGGTACTTTATTCGACCGCTCTCCGGATGCGCACGTCGCAGTACGTCCACATAAAACTCTGGTACAGCTCGATGTGGCTGTGGGTCGCGTGTTGCGCGGTTCTCATGGGGATGGCTGGCCCCCGCGCTCTTGGTGCACCAGTTAGCAAGGCACGCTTAGCGGAGTTCACGGCCATCAGCGCCGATGCCCGTCTGCAGTGGATGCGTTGCACGGTGGGTCAGCGGTGGAGCGGCGAAAGCTGCATTGGGGTCGCTCGAGCATTGACCCTTGCCGAGGCGCGTGCGGCGGCGAGCATCGCGACTCGGGAACTCGGAGGCGATTGGCGCCTACCGAGGCTGGAGGAGCTTCAGCAATTGGTGTGTCGCGATTGCGGTAAGCCGACGATTGACGCGCGGATTTACCCGAACAGTATCGCTGCCCCGTATTGGTGTGATGAGGGAGAGGATCTCTCGGCGACTCGTCACTGGAGTGTCAATTTTGCCAACGGCTTGCGGTACGGTCGCAACGCCCCGGAGATGAGACGTTATGTACGCTTGGTCCGTGATCTCTAACAACGCGGTGCGCAACCTGAGTGTTGTGCTCTTGCTGTGCGCTGTGCTCGTTGCCTGCGCGCGTCCTGACGCGGCTTGGGAAGAAGCACGTCGCCTCGATACTCCCGATGGCTACGCCTCATATCAGGAGCGCCACCCACGTAGCCCTCATGCGACCGAGGCGCGTGTTCGACGCGAGGCCCTGTTGGCCGAGCGGGATTGGTCGGTCGCCCGTAACGCCGATACGGTTGAGGCCTACGGCGAGTATCTCGAGAAACATCCGGAGGGGCTGTGGGCTGGAAAAGCCAAAGAGCGGATCGCTTCCATTGCACAGCCTCAGGTCATCGAGAACGATGCTGCGGACCCTGCAGCGCCCACTAGTCCCGAGCCGTCGACTACAACGACACCTGCGATTGAAACGCCGGAGAAGCTGAGTGACTCGCCGGTTGCGACTGTCCCCGAAATATATGTTCAGCTCGGTGCTTTTTCGACTGCCGAGGGCGCTAAAAAGGCGTGGCGTGAGTTACAAGTAAAACATGCCTCGCTGCGTGGTCTT
>JALRHE010000269.1 GCA_023253235.1 Steroidobacteraceae bacterium | reverse complement strand
AAGCTCGGTCTGATCGCCGATTGGCGCAACGAGCTTTGTGCGGTGCTCGGCACTGGTGGCGAGGAACTTGCCCGCTGCGAGCGCGGTTTGTTTCGTACCTTAGGTCTGCAGAACCGCGCCGTGCACATCAACGGCATCCGCACCGACGGGCGCCTGTGGGTTTCGCGTCGTAGTGCAATCAAGCGCGCGGATCCCGGCAAGCTCGATACGCTCGCCGCCGGTGGCGTGTTGGCGGGTGAGTCTTTTCGACGCTGCGCGATACGCGAGTTGTGGGAGGAGGCGGGTGTGACCCGAGAGCTCGCGCGCGAGATCGATTTTCCGGGCGTCATCATCCGCTCGCTGCGCGAGGCCACTTTCGGCATTCACGACCAACAAGTCATCGTCGCCGATCTCCTCCTGGATGAGAGTTTCGAGCCAGTCGGTCGCGACGGCGAGGTCGAAGAGTTCTTGTGTCTCGAAGCCGATGCTGTTCGCGCAGCTCTCGATGGCGGTGAGTTTACGGTTGAGGCAGCGCTTGCAACCCGGGAATGTCTCGAGCGGCGAGGGCTTTGAGCGCATCGCCCGTGACGCGATGCGGCCACCATTCCTTCTTGGCTTCTGCGCCGAGCGAGGCATAGAAGTCGAGCGCCGGCGTGTTCCAGTCGAGTACGGCCCACTCGAAACGACCGAGATTCTCTGCGACGCAGCGGCGTGCCAGATGCACGAGCAAAGCGCTGCCAATGCCATGACCGCGATATTCGGGTTTGACGAAGAGATCTTCGAGATAGAGGCCGTGCCGACCGCGGAAGGTCGAGAAGTTGTAGAACCACAGCGCGAAGCCCGCGTTCTGGCCGTTCCATTCGGCGATTTCGCAAAAGACGCGCGGATGCTCTGCAAACAGCGCCGCCTGCAGATCGACGAGCGTCGCGTCGACCTCGTGTAACAACTTCTCGTATTCGGCGAGACCGCGGATCAGATCCAATACCGTCTCGAGGTCTTCGCGCTGGGCGCGTCGCAAGTGCAGCATGCCGCCTCCGTTATACTTCGCCCATTATCTCTCGCTTTAGCTCTCACAGGAGTCCACTCATGCAGATCTCGGGCAAGACAGTCGTGATTACCGGCGGCGGCCGTGGCATCGGGCGTGAGTTGGCCAAGGCATTCGCCGCCAAGGGTGGGCGCATCGCGGCGCTCGATCTCAACCAGGCGGATCTTGATGAAACCGTCGCGCAGTGCAAGGCGCAGGGTGTCGAGGCGCGTGGTTACGTGGCGAATGTGACGGACGAGCAAGCCGTGATTGCTGCCATGGACGCCGTCGTGGCCGATCTCGGTAGTATCGATGTACTCATCAACAATGCCGGTATCGTCAAAGACAGCTTGTTGCTGAAGATCAAAGATGGCGCAATCACCGGCAAGATGACGCTTGAGCAATGGCAGGCGGTGATCAACATCAATCTGACGGGCGTGTTTCTCTGCGGGCGCGAAGCGGCCGAGCGGATGGTCAAGCAGGGCCGCGGCGGTGTGATCATCAACATCTCGAGCGTTTCGCGCTACGGCAATCCCGGTCAGACCAACTACACCGCGACCAAGGCGGGCGTGGCCGCGATGGCGGAGGTGTGGGCCAAAGAATTGGCGCGCTACGGCATTCGTTCGGGCTCCATCGCCCCAGGCTACACGCGAACCGATATTCTCTCGGCGATGCGTCCGGAGATTCTCGACAAGCTCACGGCACAGGTGCCGTTGCGTCGCTTGGGTGAAGCGTCGGAGATCGCCTCGGCGGCAGTATTCATCGTGGAGAACGACTTCTTCACGGGCCGCTGCATCGATGTCGACGGCGGCATGCGCATCTAAGCTAGGGGGTAAGTCACACCGGCGGCAAGGGTGAGTTCCGCGGGCTTCGAGAGACCCGCTCCACCGGCGCTGCCGTAGCCCC
>JALRHE010000266.1 GCA_023253235.1 Steroidobacteraceae bacterium | reverse complement strand
CGCTTCGGCGGCCAACGTCGCGAGCAGATCGCGAAAATCCGCCGGAATCGGCGCTTCGAAACTCAGCTCGCGCCCATTACTCGGATGCTCGAACGACAAGCGCGCGGCATGCAAGGCTTGCCGACGAAACTGCGCGAGCGCATCGATGACGAACGGGCTCGCGCCCCCCGGCAAGCGACGGCGACCACCGTAGAGCGGATCGCCGACGATGGGATATCCGATGTGGGCGAGATGCACACGAATCTGATGCGTACGACCCGTTTCGAGTTGCACGCGCAGCAGCGTATGTGCCCGGTAGCGTTGCTCGATTCGATAGTGCGTGATCGCCTCGCGACCATCACCACGTACCGTCATCTTGGTGCGCTGCGTGCGATGTCGACCGATCGGTTCATTGATGGTTCCCCCGCCGGTGAGCACGCCCAAACACAAGGCCAGATACTCGCGCCCCACTTCGCGCTCGGCGAGTGCGCGCACGAGCACCGCCTGCGCCGCGGGCGTACGCGCCACCACCAGCAGGCCCGAGGTGTCTTTATCGAGGCGGTGCACGATGCCGGCGCGCGGTACGCGCGCAAGATCAGGATCGATCTGCAAAAGCGCATTCTGCAGCGTGCCACTGCGATTTCCGGCACCCGGATGGACCACGAGCCCTGCCGGCTTGTTGATCACGTAGACGGCCGCATCGCGATGCAGGATTTCGAACGGCACCGAAGCCGACCCGGCAGTCACGCGGTCATCCGCCTCGAACAGGGCCTGAATCTGCACGTGCTGACCGGCGCTAACGAGCTCGCGGCGGCTGGGTTTGCGCGCATCGAGCGTCACTCGACCCTCGTCGATCCAGCGCTGCAACCGAGAGCGAGAGTATTGCGGCAACAACTGGGCTAGAGCCACATCGAGACGCTCGCCGGCCAATTCCGACGGAATCTCTACATCGTGAGTTTCGAGGTTCATCCGTCGCTATAATGCCACGATGCAAAGACCGGCCCTCTCGATCTCCGTGCGTCTCCTCGCTTTGCCCCTCATGCTGGGCTTGCTGTTGCTGACGGGTTGCCAAACCAATCGCGACGATCGTGACGAAGCCCGTGGTGGACCGACTTTGGTTTACGAGCGGGCGCGTGATGCCCTCGATCGACAGGACTTCGACAACGCGATCCGTATTTACGAAGCCTTGGTGGCTCGCTACCCCTTTGCACCCGAGGCGCGTCAGGCACGACTCGATCTGATCTACGCCTACTACAAAGGCCGCGAGACGGAATCGGCGATCGACCAGGCCGACACTTTCATCCGCGAGAACCCGACCCATCCGCGCATCGACTACGCCTACTACGTCAAGGGTCTGGTCGAGTTCGAGCGCTCGGCCAATTTCGTCGAGCGCTGGTTCAATGTCGACCTCGATGCGAGGCCGCCGCAAAGTGCGCGCAGTGCCTTCAATTCGTTCCGGCGCGTCGTCGAGGAATATCCGAAGAGCGAATACGCCCACGATGCGCGTCGGCGCATGATCCACCTGCGTAATCGCTTGGCTGACTACGAGATCTACGTTGCACGCTACTACCTCAACCGCGGCGCCTACATCGGCGCGGCGCAGCGCGCCAAACAGACGATCGAACAATTCGACGGTGCACCGGCGATCCGCGATGCACTTGAAGTGATGATCACGGCGTACGAAGCACTCGGCATGCAAGAACTCGCAACTCAGACTCGCGAAGTCTATGCAGCCAACTACAGCGAGCCGCCGCGCCCCGGTGATGCGCAAGGTCCAATGCGCGCACCTTGGAAGCGCTGGTTTAGTTTCGGTAGCCGTTCGTAATCGGATAACGCCAGTCGCGACCGAAAGCGCGT
>JALRHE010000308.1 GCA_023253235.1 Steroidobacteraceae bacterium | reverse complement strand
CAGCCCACGGCACCCAGTCCGGCCAATCGCTCAAGACCCTGCTTGCCGGGAGCGAGGCGGAGGCCAATGTTCGACCGCAGCTCGAGATCTACACCGACGAAGTGACTGCGACTCACGGCGCGACCGTCGGCAAACTCGACGGCGACATGCTGTTCTACCTGCTCTCGCGCGGTATCGATCCGGGTACGGCCGAGTCATTGCTCAAATGGGCCTTCGTCAGCGACGTGCTGACGCATCTGCCCTCCGCCGAGTTGCGACACCAGATCGAAGCGAGCCTCGTTCGGCAATTGCCGGGTGCCATCGCGGCACGGGAATCATCGATGCAGGAGACGGATCGATGAGCCTCACCGAGCAACCGCTGCCCGTCTACGACGTCGAGCGAGTTCGCCGAGACTTCCCGATACTCGCGACCACGGTGCGCGGCAAACGTCTGGCTTTCCTCGATACGGCCGCCTCGTCGCAACGACCGGCCCCCGTCATCGAGGCGATCGTGCATTACGAACGTCACCTACATGCCAACGTGCATCGTGGGGTCTACGAACTCAGTCAGAAGGCGACCGATGCTTTCGAAGCGGCGCGCGAACGCGTCAGGGGTTTCCTCAACGCCCGCTCCACGCGCGAAGTGATCTTCACGCGCGGCACGACCGAGTCGATCAATCTTGTGGCCCAATCCTGGGGGCGCTCTTTACGACCCGGTGATGAAATCCTGATCAGCTGGATGGAGCATCACGCCAACATCGTGCCGTGGCAGATGGCCTGCGAGCGTAGCGGTGCCGTGCTGCGCGTCATTCCGATCGATCGACGCGGCGAGCTCGATCTTGCAGCCTTCCACCGTCTGCTCTCACCGAAAACCCGCTTGGTCGCGATCACACAGATTTCCAACTCCTTGGGAACCGTGGTACCGATCGACGAGATCATCACCGCAGCACGCCGCAACGGCAGTCTCGTGCTCGTGGATGGCGCCCAGGCGGTGGCTCATCAGCGTGTCGATGTGCAAGCGCTCGACTGCGACTTCTACGCGTTCTCCAGTCATAAGCTCTACGGCCCGACCGGAATGGGCGTGCTCTGGGCGCGTGAGTCGGTTCTCGCCGGCATGCCACCGTGGCAAGGCGGTGGTGACATGATCAGGACGGTTTCCTTCGAGAAGACGACCTACAACGAACTGCCTTATCGCTTTGAAGCGGGTACGCCGAATATTTCCGGAGCCGTGGGTCTCGCAGCGGCGATCGACTATCTCGAGTCGCTCGGTATCGATCGAGTCCATGCGCATGAGCAGGCGCTGCTGCGCTATGCGACCGACGCGTTGCGAGCCATCCCCGGCCTACAGATCATCGGCGAAGCCGCCAACAAAGCCGGCGTCATCTCATTCACGCTCGAGCAGGTCCATCCGCACGATCTCGGCACCATTCTCGATACCGAGGGTGTCGCCGTGCGAGCCGGACACCACTGCGCGATGCCAGTGATGGATTTCTTCGGAGTGCCGGCGACCGCCCGTGCTTCGTTCGGCTGCTACACGAATCGCGAGGACGTCGATCAGCTGATCGGCGCACTGCATCGTGCGTTGGAGGTTTTCGGCTGATGGACCTTAAAGATTTGTATCGAGATGTCATCCTCGACCACAACAAGAATCCACGCAATTTCGGCAAGCTCGAGCCGTGCGACACCTCCGCCGATGGGCACAACCCCCTCTGCGGCGACCGTCTGACACTCACCTTACGTCTCGAAGGTGACACCGTCAGTGATGTTCGTTTCGAGGGCAAGGGCTGCGCCATCTCGACGGCCTCGGCTTCGTTGATGACCGAAGCCATCAAGGGTCTCGACGAACGCGCCATCACGGCGTTGAGCGATGTGGTGCACCGGACGCTCACCTCGTCGACCGAAGCGGCGGTTCCCGAGGGGCTCGGGAAACTCGCCGCACTCTCCGGAGTTCGCGAATACCCGGCCCGAGTCAAGTGCGCGAGTCTCTGCTGGCATACGCTGGCTGCAGCCCTCGCTCATCGTGGCGGTAGCGCCGCCGTTTCAACGGAATGACACCATGCGCAGTCACGAGAACGAAGCTTTCATCCTCTCGCGCGATACCCCGGCGGTGATGGTGCCCTCGGGCGATGCGATCACATTGAAGTCGGGCCTCTCGGGCTTCATCACACAGGCCTTGGGTGGCAGTTTCACCCTGTACATCGAGGGCAACCTCTATCGTCTCTCGGGTGAGAACGCCGATGCCATCGGTAAGCAGATCTTGCAGGCTCCTGAGTTGCCGCCCGATGCCACAGCGGCGGATGTGCAGGCGCTGGCTTGGCAACAGATGCGCAGCTGCTACGACCCCGAGATTCCGATCAACATCGTCGAACTCGGTCTCGTTTACGAGTGTGAGGTGCTACCGAACGAGGACGGGACTCGGGATCTCGCGGTCAAGATGACCCTCACCGCCCCCGGCTGCGGCATGGGCGATGTTCTCGTACAGGATGTCAAAGAAAAAATCGAAATCATTCCGACCGTGCGAGAAGCCAAGGTCGAACTCGTCTTCGATCCGCCTTGGAATCAGTCGATGATGTCGGAAGCGGCCCGTCTACAAACGGGAATGATGTGAGCGAGCCGTGGATCACGGCGGGATCGATCGAGCAGCTCGCCGCACAATCACGTCTCGAAGTGGAAGTTGATGGCGACTACGTCGCCGTCGCCCGTTTAGACGGCGAACTTCATGCCTTCGAAGATCGATGCACTCACGACGGGGAGCCACTCGCGGGTGCCGAGCTCGAAGGTGATGCCTCGACTCCCTGCGGCGTCGTGATCTGCCCGCGACACGGCGCTCGCTTCTGCCTCAAGACAGGCGCGGCACTGACGCCACCTGCCTATGAACCCATCCGGATTTTCGAGGTTCGAGAACGCGACGGGCAAATCGAGGTACGTCGATCTTGACGAGGCAGCGACGATTGACGCTGCTGCGTCATGGTCACGCCGAAGCATCGGCGCCCGGTGGAGATATCGATCGTGCCTTGGATGAGCTCGGTCGCACGGAAGTGACCGCCGCGGCTGCAGCCCTCGCTCTTTTTGAAAAACCGACACGCTTGATCGTCAGCAGTGCACGACGTACTCGCGAAACCGCTGCGATCATCATCCAGACGCTCACTTTGCAGACGGTGCAGATCGAGTATCTCCCGGAGTTGTACTTGGCGAGCGCGGCGACCCTGCGGCGCATGATCGATGTGCAGCCAGATGATCACGCGCAGTTGTGCCTCATTGGTCACAATCCCGGACTATCGGATTTGGTGTTCGAAGCGCTACCCGTTGGCTCACAACGCGACACCTATCGTGGTCTAACCACGGCAGGTTGGGCCTCGTGGCAATTCACCTCAGCGAGTTGGCAGGCGTTCGCGCCCGATGCCAGTTACACGTTCACTCAATCGATCTCACCAGCTAACGCTCTGGCGATATAAGTAGCCGGCACTCGGGTCCGCGGCAAACGCACACCTGGCATCACATCGGCGAACCAGTCGCGCACCGGCCGGTCGAGCGCGACGCCGTGCATGTAGTTGTAGAGCGCCGTGCTCAAGGCCTTGCCGAGCAGATCGTGATCGACCCCCGTCGGGTCATTAAATCCGATGTCGTTGCGTGCGAAACGTCCCGTCGGCGGCGCAACTAAAGTGACACCATACTCCGACGGGTTCAGGCCGACGGGCGAATGCACCGTGCACGTGAAGCGATGGAAATATCCCGACTGCACGCAACCCTCGGCGAATAACTGTCGAACGTACTCTAGTGAATCGATGGTCTCCGCCACCGTTTGCGTCGGAAAGCCGTACATCAGATAGGCATGCACGAGGATGCCGGCATCCGAGAAAGCACGAGTCACACGCGCCACCTGAGCCACCGACACCCCCTTCTTCATGAGCTTCAGCAGTCGATCTGAGGCAACCTCGAGACCACCCGAGACCGCGATGCAACCACTCGCCGCTAACTCTTCGCACAGTGCCGGCGTGAAGGTCTTCTCGAAGCGGATGTTTCACCACCACGAGATCGTCGTCTGGCGATGAAGCAACTCGGCAGCAAG
>JALRHE010000306.1 GCA_023253235.1 Steroidobacteraceae bacterium | reverse complement strand
TGAAGCCACGGCATTGGCGAAGCGGGCGCCATCCATATGCACCTTGAGGCCGCGCTCATGCGCCAGAGTGGAGAGCGCTTGCAGCTCTTCCGGCGTGTAAACCGTGCCGAGTTCGGTCGCCTGGGTGATCGACAGGGCGCGTGGCTGCACCGTGTGTACTGAAGTCGGGTTGGCATCGAGAGTGCGTGCGAGCATCGCAGGCGTCACTTTTGCACCATCGCCACTCATGCAAATGAGTCGCGCGCCCGCGGACATGAATTCCGGAGCGCCGCATTCGTCGCGGATGATGTGCGCTTCCTCGTGCGTCAATACCGCGCCCCAGGGCGGTACGAGTGTCGCCAGTGAGAGTGCATTCGCCGCCGTGCCGGTCGAGACCGGAAATACGCGCACCTCACGCTCGAACAACTGCTCAAAACGCGGTTGCAGTTGCGCTGTCCATCGATCGTCGCCATAGCCGCGTGCGTAACCTTCGTTGGCTGCATGCAATGCGGCCATGATCGATGGAGCTACGGGCGCCGTATTGTCGCTTTTGAAATAGATCGCCATGGGGCGCGAATGCTAACCCATGCGGCTATCATGTGCCGCATCATGACTGAGTTGCCGATCGAGATTCGTCGCAGCCGCCGAGCGCGCCGGCTTTCAGCCCGAGTGCATCTCGATGGGTACGTCGAGGTGGTCGTCCCGATGTATGCACCAGGCCCGATCGTCGATGATTTCATTGCGCGCCATCGGCGATGGATGGATGCCCGTCGTGCCGAGCGCCTGCAGCAATGGGTACCGGAGCCGTTTCCACCGCCGCAACTGAGTCTGCCGGCACTTGCCGAAAACTGGCTGGTGACTCGAACGACCTCCGGTTCGACTCGCTCCTATTGCTCGGAGCTGTCCGATCGACATCTTGCACTGCATCTGAGCGAGCAGGCGGGCCGCGCCGAGTCGCGGGTGCTGCTGATCGACTGGTTGCGTCGCTATCTGCGTCCGCACTTCGAGCGCCGACTGAAGGTGCTGGCGGATCGGCATGGGTTTCACTACGACTCGATGCAATTACGTCGGCAACGCACTCGTTGGGGGTCGTGCTCAAGGCGGGGTGTCATCAGTTTGAATTTGTGCGGCGTATTCCAGCCGCCCGAGGTTCTCGACTATTTGATGCTGCACGAGTTGGTGCACACCCGTCATATGAATCACTCGGAACGCTATTGGCGAGCGGTCGAGGCGGTGTGTCCGAGTTGGCGTGAACTCGATCGGGCGCTCACGCGCGGGTGGCAGCAGGTGCCGCAGTGGGTGTTTCGCTAGCGGTAAAGTCGATAACCGAGTAGCAGGGCGAGGATCCCCGTGTAGATCAACGGCTCAGTCGTGTCGAGTTTGACCTGCCAGTAGTAGTGCCAAACGGCGAGAATCGCGACGGGATAGATGGCGTAGTGCCATTGCTGCCAGCGGCGACCAAGACGTCGCATAGCACGGTCGGTCGAGGTGGCCGCCATCGGGATCATGCCAATCAGAGCGACCAGACCCACGATGATGAAGGGGCGTTTCGCAATTTCGCGACCCAGATCGGTCCAGTCGAGCCCGAGTTCCAGAATGGCGTACACGAGTAAATGCAGTATCGCGTACGCGAAGCTGGTCAGGCCTGCGAGCCGGCGCAGCCACAGAAATTCGATTCGACCAGTCAGTTGCTGCAAGGGTCGCAGGGCGAGCGTGAGCCAAAGTGTATTGAGTGCTGTCTTGCCGCTACTGTGTAAAAGCTCTCGGCTTGGATTCGGGCCCAAGGATTGCCCGAGTATTTCGAAGAGCGCGCTCGTCATCCAAGCAAGTGGCAACAGTGCGGCGACGAACGCCAGTTGCTCCCAGCGACGTCGCGCGCGACGCGGATCCGCCGCGATCGTCATCAATAAAAGCGACGAAGATCGAGGCCGCGATACAGTGACGCGACCTCGTTGGCGTATCCGTTGAAGGGCAGCGTATCAATGCGAGAGCCGAATAAGCCGCCCCCGAGACGACGCTCCTTGGCTTGACTCCAGCGGGGGTGATCGACCGCTGGATTGACGTTAGCAAAGAAGCCGTACTCATCGGGGGCTGCCTTGTTCCAACTTGTGGTCGGTTGTCGTTCGGTGAAGCGGATCCTCACGATCGATTTGATGCTCTTGAATCCATACTTCCACGGCACGATCAGGCGCAGCGGCGCGCCGCTCTGGTTGGGCAGCCATCGGCCGTGCAGGCCGACGGTCAACAGCGTCAGTGGATGCATCGCTTCGTCGATACGCAGGCCCTCGACATAAGGCCAATCGATGACCTGCGAGCGCTGTCCCGGGAACTGCTTAGGATCGAGCAGGGTGGTGAACTCGACGAACTTGGCGCGTGAGTTGGGTTCGAAGCGCGCGAGTACGTCCTTCAGCGGAATGCCGAGCCATGGCACGACTCGCGACCACGCCTCGACACAGCGGAAGCGATAAATCCGCTCCTCGAGCGCGTGGGGCTTCAGGATGTCTTCGAGCGTGTAGCGACCCGTCTTGGCTGCTTCGCCCGCGATCTCGACCGACCAGGGCCTGGGTTTGAACGATCCGGATCGCTCAGATGGATCCGCCTTGTCGAGCCCGAACTCGTAAAA
>JALRHE010000252.1 GCA_023253235.1 Steroidobacteraceae bacterium | reverse complement strand
GAGCTCGGTGTCGAGCGTAAACGGATCGCTGCGGATGCACGCACGGCGCTCGAAGCTTACGCGTGGCCCGGCAATGTCCGCGAGCTCGTCAATCTTTGTCGACGATTGACGGTTTTAGCGCCTGGCGGTGAGATTCGTCTCGAAGATCTGCCGAGTGAAATCCGCGGTGCAAACTCGCTTGCCGACGCTGATGGTTGGTCGCAAGTCCTAGCGGCTTGGGCCGAAACGGAGTCGCTGCGTCGTGGCGCCGCGCCGCTGCTCGATACCGCTTTGCCCGAGTTCGAACGCACGCTCATTCGGGTGGCATTACGTCATACGAGCGGTCATCGGCAGGAAGCTGCCAAGCTGCTCGGTTGGGGTCGCAATACCTTGACGCGCAAACTTAAAGAACTCGCGATGGAAGAGTATGCTGCGGAGGGTTCAGACGACGCAGCGGCGTAATCGATGACGGACTCCATGGACTGGCTGAATCAGGTTCTATACGGCAACCCGCTGTCCCAGTGGGCCTTGGCGGCGTTGGCTTTTGCCGTCACCTTCACGGTGCTGCCATTTCTGCGACTTTTCTTGTTGTCGCGCGCACGCAAGCTGCGAGGCTTGACCGAGGCGGGCGCGATCGAGCTCGTACTTTTGCTGATCAAGCGGACGCGCAGTTTGTTCCTGTTCGTCGTGGCTCTGTATTTCGCCATGCGCTTCCTCGAGCTGCCGCCGCGACTCGATCGAATCTCCACGAGCGTCATCGTATTCGCCGGCTGGTTCCAGGCAGCCTTGTGGGGTGTTGCCGCGGCGGGTTTCTTCGTTGAACAACGCAAGCGTCAGGCGGCAGAACGTGCGGGTGGCGCCTCCGAAAACGCGGTTCTCGACATCGGTTTATTCGTCGCGCGAGTAGTGATCTTTGCAGTGGCGATTCTGCTCGCCCTCGATAATCTCGGCGTCAACATCACAGCGCTCGTTGCCGGTCTCGGTGTCGGCGGTATCGCGATCGCGCTCGCCGTGCAGACGATTCTCGGCGACTTGCTGGCGTCACTATCCATCATGCTCGACAAGCCGTTCGAGGTTGGCGATTGGCTGCGTATCGACGACATCGACGGCACGGTCGAAAAAATCGGCGTCAAGAGCACTCGTCTGCGCAGTCTCTCGGGTGAGCAGATCGTGCTCTCGAATGCCGACATGCTCAAATGTCGCATTCGCAACATGGGCCGCATGCCGGAGCGTCGATCCCTGTTCACGCTCGGTGTCGCCTACGAGACCACACCCGAGAAATTGCAGCAGTTACCGGGCATCGTCGAAGCAGCCATCTCTGGCGTACCGGGTACGCGCTTCGAGTACTGCGTATTTCGTCAGTTTGGTGCTGCAGCGCTAGAGTTCGAGGTCGTGTATTTCGTCCCCGAACCAGCGGATGCTCGCTTCAAGTTTTTGAAGATCGTCGATGCGGTGAATCGACGGATCCACGCAGACTTTACTGCCAACGGCATCGAATTTGCGTATCCGACCCAGACGGTCTACGTCAAATCTGCAACGAACCCACGAGCTCCGTGACGTTCGAATAACCGTGGGTTTGCAGATACTCGGTAATGCCCGCGTTGATCTTCTTACAGCTCATCGGGTCGTAGAACAGCGACGTGCCGATACCCACGGCACTGGCGCCGGCGATGATGAATTCGATGGCATCGAGCGCCGAGGTGATGCCGCCTTGGCCGATGATCGGCACGTTGTGTTTACGGGCCACGTCGTACACCTGATGAACCTTCAGCAGCGCGATCGGCTTGATCGCCGGACCTGATAATCCGCCTTGCACGTTGCCGATGATGGGTCGGCGGGTTTTAGCATCGATGGCCATACCCATGATGGTGTTGATCACCGACAGACCGTCGCTACCAGCTTCGATACAAAGCCGTGCATTTTCTTTGATGTCCGTCTGGTTCGGCGAGAGCTTCGTGATGATGGGCTTTCGCGTCACAGCCCGACAGGCCGCCACGACGCGCGCCGACATCTCGGGGTAGTTCCCGAAAGCGACACCGCCTTCCTTGACGTTCGGGCAGGAGATGTTGATCTCGATGGCGTCGATCGGCGAGTCGTCGAAACGTCGCGTGACCTCGGCATACTCCTCGATGGTCGAACCCGAGACGTTGGCGATGAAACGGGTTTCGGTGAAATCGAGTGTCGGGAGAATCTGGCTCACCACATGGTCCGTGCCCGGATTCTGCAGTCCGATCGCATTCAGCATCCCCATCGGCGTTTCGTAGACGCGATGAGGTCGATTGCCGAGGCGCGGCTCTAGCGTGGTTCCCTTCAGTACGACACCGCCACAGTCGGCGTTTGAGAAGCCCTCGATACGGGTGTACTCCTCTCCGAAGCCGACACAGCCCGAGAGCAGCACGATGGGCGAGGCAAAGTCGAGACCGAGAAAGCGATAGCGCAGTGAGGCGGCGGGACTAGACATGCAGAGATTATAGAGTCACGGCGTTACCATGCGCGCATGTTCCATATCGTGCTGTTCGAGCCGGAGATCCCACCCAATACCGGCAACGTGATCCGGCTCTGTGCCAACACCGGCGCCGAGCTGCATTTGATCAAGCCGCTCGGATTCGATCTGGATCGCCGCTCCGTGCGTCGCGCCGGTCTCGATTACCGTTGGATGGCGGCCGTGCACGTGCATGAAAATTTCGCCGCATGTCGCACTGCCCTGGCCGCGCAGGGTGCGGGACGCTGGTTCGCGATCGAAACCGGTGGCGCGGGTCGTTACGACGAGATCGCCTGGCAGCCCGGGGATGTGATGATTTTCGGATCCGAGCGGCGGGGTTTACCGACAGCGATCCTCGAGGAATTAAAGACTGAGTTCGCTGCGAACGCCATCGCGAGCATCCCGATGCGCGAGGGAAACCGCAGCCTCAACTTGTCGAACTCCGTCGCGCTCGTGCTTTACGAGGCTTGGCGGCAAAACGGTTTCGCGGATCCGACTACTCGAATTCCGCTTTGATCGGTCTCGACATCAGACTTTTGACCACCTCGCGCGGCGGCAACGCTTCATAGAGCGTGCGATAGATGCTCTCGCAGATGGGCATGTTGACGCCGTGTCGTTGGGCCACGAGTCGGACCGCGCGGGCGGCGAGATATCCCTCCACGACCTGACCGATCTCGGACAAGGCCGCCTCGACACCGCGACCGGCCGCCAAGAGCAGACCGAAACGACGGTTGCGCGACTGATCATCCGTACAGGTCAGGACGAGATCGCCGAGTCCTGCGAGGCCCATAAAAGTTTCTTTTTGTGCGCCGAGTGCTACACCGAGGCGGGTCATCTCGACCAAACCGCGCGTGATCAAGGCCACTCGCGTATTGGCGCCGAAGCCAAGGCCATCGGCAAGACCCGCGCCGACTGCCAGTACGTTCTTCGTGGCACCACCGACCTCGACACCCACGATATCGGTCGAGGTGTAGGCACGGAAGTTCGCCGAGGAGAGACTTTGCGCGAGCGAAATCGCGAAGGATTCCTCGGTCGCCGCGATCGTCATCGCCGTGGGTAATCCGGCACCGACTTCACGCGCGAACGTCGGACCCGACAGCACGGCGAAAGCTCGGTCGGAACCGAGTTCTTCGCGTGCAACTTGGTGCGGTAGCAAACCCGTCTCGAGCTCAAAGCCTTTGGTCGCCCACGCGAGACGCGCATCCGGCGGCAGGATGGGCGCTAATTCTTTGAGTAGCGATCGTAGCGCGTGGCTAGGAACGGCGACGAGAATATCTTGGGCGCCTTCGATCGCTGCTGGCAGCGTATCGACCACCCGCAATGTGTCGGGGAATGGTGCGTCTGGCAGGTATCGAGCGTTGCGACGCTCCTGCGCCATCGCTGCCAAGAGCGCGGCGTCACGAGCCCAGAGACGCGTATCGTGACCGGTGCGGGCGAACTGGATCGCTAGAGCCGTGCCCCAGGATCCAGCGCCCAATACGGCCAGCGGCGTGCCCGTGGCCGTCATCGTCTTCAGCTATTCAGCGGTTGCTGAGCGGCTTGAGCCTGCGCTTCGGCTGCTTCGGCACGCGAGCGTGCGTACAACAGCTCGAAGTTGACCGGCGGCAGCAACAACTGCGGGAAACCACCCTGCGTTACGAGGTTGGCGATCTGCGCGCGCGCGTACGGGAAGAGCACGTTCGGACCGATGCTGGCAACCGCACGGCGATAGTCTTCTTCGCCGAGATTACGCACGGCGAAAATGCCACCTTGCTGAACTTCGACCAAGAAAGCCGTGGCATCGCCGTTTTTGGCGGTGACGCTGATACGCAACACGATTTCGCGCAAATCCGGCGAGAGGATTTCGGTCGCTGTATCGAGCTCAAGATTGATGTTCGGATTCCACTGTCCTTCGACGCGCGGACCTTTCGGCGCCTCGAAAGAGCAATCTTTGAGATAAACGCTTTGCAGTGAAAACTCGGGCGCGTTCGGATCAGCTTCGGTGCCAGCAACGCCGTCTGCAGTTGGATTCGGATCAGCCATGTCGATGAGCCTCTGTGGAAGACGATAAGTTCAGGAGTCAGGTGTGGGGGTGATCGTGGTGGTCAGACGAGCAAGGGGTCGAGACCGCCACGGGCGTCGAGGGCATGCAAGTCGTCGCAACCGCCGACATGGACCTCGCCGATGAAAATTTGCGGCACCGTACGACGACCGCTACGCGTCATCATTTCTTCGCGGCGCGCCGGCGCAGCCTCGATGTCGATTTCCTCGAAGGCGACGCCCTTGCGGGTCAGCAGGGCCCGTGCCCGATCACAATAAGGACACCAGCCGGTCGCATACATGACGACCTTGGCCATCAAGCTTTGCTCTTCTCACGAGCGATGGGCAGGTTTTCGGACTGCCAACCGCTGATGCCGCCACGCAGATTGAAAACTTGGGTGAAGCCTTGGCCGTTCAACACGCGCGCAGCCGAGGCGCCGGTGCTGCCGGAGTGGCAATAGATCACCACCGGTTTTTCCTTGTACTTCTTCAGATTGTCGCCAGCCTTGACGAGTTCGTGCGAATCCATCTGTCGCGAGCCGGCGATGTGACCGGCGGCGTGGTCTTCCGGCTTACGGATATCGAGCACCAACGCGCCTTGGTTCTGTAGTCGGATCAGATCCTGCGGCGAGATGGCCGCGAAAGAGTCACGCCGGGCGCGGATCTCGTAAACGAGTACCAATAGGGCGGCGAGCGCAGCCATCCCGACCAACCAAGGATGGTTGGCTATGTATTCCGGCAACTTTTCCATGCGGGAGATTATACAATTTCGCCGCATGCGCGGCCGAACCCTTTGTTTTTCGTTGCTTTTTACCCTGCTGGCGGCAGTGCCCGCGGGCTACGCTCAGGATGCGGCCAAAACGGAAGCCGAACTGCGCCAACTGCGCTCGCAAATCGAACGCATCCGCAGTCAGGTAGCCAAAGACGCAGCCGAAAAGGATCGTCTTGCGAAAAGTTTGCGGGCCGCCGAGCAGTCCGCCTCAGCCGCGCGCGTCGTACTCGGACGTTTACGGGGTGAGCGCCAGACTCGCGAGCAGCGTTTGCAAGAGCTCGGGGAGCAAAAGCGCGCACGTGAAACGGAGTTGGCGAGTGAGCGAGCGTCGCTGGCAGCACAGATGCGGGCGGCACACCAGATCGGTCGTGAAGATCCACTCAAGATGCTGCTGAATCAGCAGGATCCAGCGCAGGCCGGTCGGCTCGTTTCGTATTACGCGTATTTTGGTCGGGCGCGGGCCGATCAACTCGCCGCCATCGAAACGAAAGTCAACGAGATTGCTGCGCTCGAACGCGATCTGGAAACCGAGAAGGAGCGTATTGCGCGTCTTGAGCGCGAACAGTCCGGTGAGGTTGCCAAGCTCGACAAGGCGCGCCAGGAGCGAGGTGCGGTCCTCGCGCAATTGAACGCCGAAGCCAAAGAGCGCGCAGCGACTTTGCAGCGTTTGCAGCGTGAGCAAGCCGCTCTACAAAAATTGCTGCAGCAACTTCGACGGACGACGCCGAGTTTCCCGAGCGACAACAAGAGCCCCTTCGCCCGCATGCGCGGTAAGTTGGCTTGGCCCGTCTCCGGCAAAATCGTCTCGCGATTCGGTCAGCAGCGCGCCGGATCGATGAAATGGGAAGGCGTGCTGATCGGCGCCGAGCGTGGTGCACCGGTGCGAGCGGTTTATCGCGGCCGCGTCGTGTACGCCGATTGGCTCGCCGGCTTGGGATTGCTCGTGATCGTCGATCATGGCGGCGGATTCCTCAGTCTCTACGGTCACAACGAACAGCTCTATCGCCAAGTGGGCGATACCGTGGTGGCCGGCGATACGATCGCAGCGGTCGGCGATACGGGCGGGCGTCCCGCGCCGCAGCTGTATTTCGAGATTCGCCAAGCGGCGCGTCCCGTCGATCCCGCTCCTTGGTTCAGTACTCGTCAGCCGTGAGCCTCGCGCATTCTCATCGCCTCGTCTGGTTGGCTGCCGCCGCGGGCTTGGTCGTGGGTGCGGCTGCCATGTGGTTCGTGTCTCGGCCTGCCGACGAGGCGCTCGATGTGACGCCTCCGTCAAAGAAATCCATCGTCGATAAGCCGTTGACGGTACGCGAATTGCCAGCGAGTGAATCGCGACGAATCGCCGAGATCATCGCCCAGGTGCAGCGAGAGTACGTCGATGACGTGACACCCGATCGCCTGCTCGAGCAAGCGATGCGCGGTATGGTCGGCGGCTTGGATCCTTACTCGGCTTATCTCGACCGACGCGAGTACGAGGAGTTGCGTCGCGGTGCAGCAGGGAGTTATCCGGGCATCGGCATCGAAGTGTCCGCTGAAGGCGAAGGCATCAAAGTCGTACGCTCATTGGCGGATTCACCCGCTGCACGAGCGGGTATTCGTGGCGGCGACGTCATCCTGCAAATCGATAACGAGCCGGTGGGCAGTAACGTCAGTGCAGCACTCGAGCAGATGCGTGGTCCACCGGGTTCGCTCGTCCGTTTGACGTTGCGTCGCGCCGAGAGCGCCGAGCTTGTCAGCGTAGCGCTCGAGCGCGCCAAGGTCGAAGTGCACAGCGTCTCGGGTGAGATGCTGGAGTCGGGCTTTGCGTATGTCCGCATCGCCTCCTTTAGCGAGACGACGCGAAAAGATTTCGACAAGGTATTACGAGAGCTTTCGACGTCGGGATCGTTGCGTGGCGTCGTGCTCGACGTGCGGCATAACCCCGGCGGTGTTCTCGAGGCCGCGGTAGAGGTGGCCGATGCTTTGCTCGATTCGGGTAACATCGTCTCGGCAACGGGCCGTACGGCCGAAGCCAACTTCCGTATGGATGCCTCGCGGGGGCAGCTGCTCGAGGGCGTACCGCTCGTGCTCTTGATCAACGGAGCATCCGCGTCTGCCGCCGAAATTTTGGCCGGCGCCCTCAAAGATAACGGTCGCGCGCGTTTGGTGGGTAGACGCACCTATGGCAAAGGCGTCGTACAAAGCGTCTTGCCTCTTGCCGATGGCCGCGCACTGAAACTCACGACGTCTCGATATGTGACGCCGGCAGGCGTATCCATCGACGAAACGGGTATCGAGCCCGACGTCCTTCTTCCGGGCGCAGATGTCATGCCGATCGCTGCGCGTGAGGATGCTGAAGTCAAGTTGGCGCTGCGTACGCTGCGTGAGCCGACGGTTACTCGAGCGAAGGAACGCCGATGATAGAGTTGCTGCAATTTTTCCTGAACTTCATCCTGAATCTCGACGAGCACCTCGTCGAGTTGTTGCAGGCTTACGGCGTTTGGATCTACGCCATCCTGTTCGTCATCGTCTTTGCTGAAACCGGTCTGGTCGTGACACCGTGGCTGCCCGGTGATTCGTTGTTGTTTGCCGTCGGAACCCTCGTCGCCATCGATTCGAGCGGAACGCTCGACATCGGCGTCGTCGCGATTTTGCTGATCGTCGCAGCGATTTTGGGCAATACCTGCAACTACGCGATCGGCAAATGGATCGGTCCGCCTGCGTTCAGCGGGCGATATCGATTCCTGAAGGTCGAGTATCTGCGACAGACCGAAGCTTATTTCGCCAAGCATGGCGGCAAGACGGTGATGCTTTCGCGCTTCTTGCCGATCTTGCGAACCTTTGCGCCCTTCGTATCGGGAGTCGCGCGTATGCACTACCCACGGTTCCAGACGTACAACGTGCTCGGCGCGCTACTCTGGGTCAGCGTTTTTTTGGGCGGCGGCTATCTGTTCGGCAACATTCCGATCGTCAAGGACAACTTTGGCCTCGTCACGCTCACCATCATCGGCGGCTCGCTGATTCCGGTGGCGATCTTGGTTTGGCGTCGTCGTCGCGACTCAGCCGAGTAGCGAGCGAGCGGCACCGTAGATACCACCGAACAGCAAGAAGAGCGTGGGAAAGAACGACAGTCCGAAGCCGAGGCTGCGCTTGTTGGCCGCTTCGACGTAACCCTTGAAGTAGAGCGCACGGCCGACGATGAAGACTGCGCCGAGCAATACCGCCCATGACTGGTCGACGAACAGCGCAAAACTCCACAGCGCGGGGATGAACAACGCCAGCGATTCGAGCGTGTTCATCTGCGCTCGATAAACACGTTCGAAATTTTCGTCGCCTGTGGTGGCCGGCGCCTTGACCCCGTATCGATGACGAGCACGCCCGACAGCCATCGTGAAGACGAAGTACTCGAACAAGGCGAGCAGCATGATCAAGTGAACGGCGGCGTAATCGGTCGACATGATGGAACCCCCTGGCGATGCTGCGGTCGGAAGACCGTACACAGAGGATAGCGCGGTGGCACAATCTTGCCGAGGAGGCTGAGTCGATGACCGGTTTTGTATTGCGCGCCGTGATTGCCGCCTTCGGGCTTTGGTTAGCCACCGAATGGGTGGATGGCGTCGTCATAGACGATGCGGCGACGTTGTTGCTGGCAGCTTTGCTGCTCGGTGTCGTCAACGCATTTGTGCGGCCCATCGCCATCGTTCTGACTTTGCCCATCAGTGTGGTAACCCTCGGCTTGTTTCTGCTGGTGGTGAATGCCGGCATGCTCGCCTTGGTCGCCTATCTCGTCCCGGGATTCGATTTGCTGGGATTCTGGCCAGCACTTTGGGCTGCCATCGTCGTCGGCCTCACGAGCTGGGTCGGCTCCTGGTTCATCGGCCCGCGCGGTCTTGAGCGATTGAATCGGCTATGAACAAACTTTTCCCTTTGACACTCTGCATCTGTTGTTTGGCGATGCTGGTGGCGGCGTTGCCGGCTCAGGCGTCGCGCGAGCTCGTCAAAACGGGCTACGCCCGCACCAAAGAATCCGGCCGTCTGCTCTACATCGAGTCGCACTTCGTGCGTGAAGCGGGTACGAACGCGGAGAATCGTATCGTGCTGTATCGCTGCGGTTTCGGCGGCCCGGCCTTTGCCCGCAAGGAGTTGAGTTATCAAAGCCAGCGCCACACGCCGGATTTCAACATGATCGATGCGCGCTCCGGTTATGCCGAGGGCGTGCGTCGGACAGCACAGGGCTTGCGAGCCTATTCGCAGTTGAATGCGACTTCTCCGCGTCGTGAAGCGACCTTGGCCTTGCGACCGAATCTCGTCATCGATGCCGGCTTCGATGACTTCGTACGTCTGAACTGGAACGCGCTCGAGGCTGGCAAAACCGTGAGTTTTCCGTTTCTTGTGCCATCACAGCTCGATACGTTCAACTTCAAGGTTCGCAAACATCGTGAAGTGACGATCGAGGGCAGCACGGCGAGCGTGATTCGTCTGAATTTGTCGGGCGTGCTGGCGTGGTTCACGCCGTATATCGAAGTCTCGTATCGACAAGCCGATCAGGTGTTGATGCGCTATGAGGGACTGACCAACATTCGCAACGCCGATGGGCAGTTACTCGAAGCCGTGATCGATTTTCCATCGAACGAACGACGATTGTTGCCGCAACTCGATCTTAGGGGTCCCCGGATCGAACCACTGGTGTCACGCTGCCCTGCTTCCGTGGCCAGTTCATGAGAACCATGCCAAGCAACAGCACGATGGTTCCGATGATTTGCGATCCCGTCAGTATTTCATCGAGCACCCACCAACCGAGCAGCGTTGCCACCACCGGATTGACGAAGCCGAAGGTGCCGACTTGTGCAGGTGACACGTTCACCGATAGCCACGCGTAAGCCGTGTAGGCGACACACGAACTGACGATAGTCATGTAAGCAAGCGCAGCGAGACCGCCCGCGTTCCAGTTCCATCTCGTCAGATCGCCATGCAGGATGGCGGGAACCAACAGCATCAAGCCACCGCAAAACATCTGCAGTGCCGTGAAGCTCATCAAGTCCAGAGAGGTTACGGCATTGCGCAGGTAGATCGTTCCTGCGGACCAGCCGATACAGCCGATGACGATGGCGACCGTGGGCCAGTAACCGTACGGTCCGGTACTACCGGGCAAAGGATCGGGGCCGGGCCACGCGACGAGCACCGTGCCGCCGAAGCCCACGGCGAGTCCGATGGCGACGCGCGGGGGAATGGCGTGGGCGCGTGCGCCGAACAAGCCGATTAGCGGGATCCAGAATGCGGACGATACGTTCAGGAGTGCCGCTTGATTGGAGGGCACGTACTGCAGTCCCCAGATGGCACCGCCGTTCGACACTGCCACCGACAACAAACCAGCGATCAACACCGTACGCCACTCCACGGGTGTAAGCCGCGTCATCGAGAGTCCGCGTCGGCGTTGGAACCAGACCGCCACCCACCCAAGCAGGATGCCGCTGACGATGAAGCGCACTGCGCCGAACAGAAACGGTGGCAGCGTCGTGACACCGATTTTGGTGACGAGGTAGGTGGAACCCCAGACCAGATAGACGATCGCGAAACAGGTGACGATCGTCGCGCGACGCGAGCCGGTCACGATTTCGGCGACGGATCCGCTGTCATAGCCGTCTTGAAGAGCAGGCCTGCCAGCACCGCGAGAACCACGAGACCGAGCCACTCACCGAAATGCCACAGCGATGGCAACGCGAGCACGTCCGCAGAACCGGAGGTGACGATCGGCACCGCAATGGCAATACCCATCAGAGCCTCACCGGTGATCATGCCGGCTGCGAACAACAGACCTTTGCGATGGCGACGCTCTATCTCGGCCGCCTCGAGACCTTGGCGACGCAGGCGTCGTTCGGCTACCCAGGCGAGCAAACCACCGAGGAAAATCGGCGTCATCAATTCGAGCGGAAGATAGATGCCGACCGCGACCGCTAGCACCGGGGTGCGGAACGACGAACCGCGCGCTTTCAAAATCTCATCGAGCACGATGATTCCGACGCCGATGACGGCGCCGACGGCGATCATGTCCCAAGGCAACTGCCCACCGAAGAGACCTTTCGATACCGAAGCCATCAACGTCGCTTGCGGTGCGAGCAGCGGATTCGGATGAGCCTCACTCGGCACACCGATGCCGTAAGCCTGCGCGAGCAAATTCAGTACCGGTGCCATGACGAGCGCACTGCTTGCGGCACCGATGCCCAGCATCACTTGTTGACGCCAGGGTGTCGCACCCACGATGTAGCCGCACTTGAGATCTTGCAGATTATCGCCAGCGATACAGGCGGCGCAGCAGACGACGGCACCAATCATGATGGCGGCAACAGGGCCCGCTTCGCTGTCTTTACCCATCAACACCAACAGCACGACCGCAGA
This sequence comes from Steroidobacteraceae bacterium, assembly GCA_023253235.1. Taxonomy (GTDB): domain Bacteria; phylum Pseudomonadota; class Gammaproteobacteria; order Steroidobacterales; family Steroidobacteraceae; genus UBA964. The sequence continues at coordinate 3,382 of JALRHE010000252.1, read as the reverse complement.
AAAGAGAATCGTCGCGATGGTGATACCCGAGACCGGATTGTTTGACGAGCCGACGAGGCCCGCCATGTAAGCTGAAACCGAACAGAACAAGAAGCCCGTGATGATCATGATGATCGTCATCGGCAGACTGACGGCGAGTGACCCGACGATTGCTTGGTAGAGCGCCCAGAGCGGCAATGTGAATAACAAGATGCCGAGCAACACGGACTTCATCGGCAGATCTTGCTCGGTGTGCGCGATCGTTTGTCCTGCGGCGCTGGCACGCGCTGCGGCAAGACCGCTACGCACACCCGACAACAAGGAGTGGCGCAACGATACGAGCGCCCAGATACCGCCAACCAACATCGCACCGACACCGAGATAGCGAATTTGTTTCGACCAGATGAAGCCGGCGAGATCTTCGGGGTCGAGACCGGCCGCCGCTTGCGCGAGCTCTGCCTGGTGGGGCAACACGTTGGCGACGTAGTACGGAATGGCGATGTTCCAGGACAGCATCGCACCAGCGAGCACCACGATGCCGACGTTCAAACCGACGATATAGCCAACGCTCAGTAATGCAGGCGAGAGGTTCGTACCAAAGAACGCGAGGTACTTACCCGCGAAACCCGCGCTTGCCGCAGTATCGGGGATCAGACGCAAACCGCTGCCCGCAGCGAGTTTGGCGAACGCGCCACCGAGTGCGCCGACCCCCAGAATGCGGATACCTTGTGACGGATTTTCACCCGCTTTCAATACTTCGGCTGCAGCCTGACCTTCGGGGAACGCCAATTTTTGATCGACGATGAGTGCGCGGCGCAACGGCACCGAAAACAACACGCCGAGCAAGCCGCCGAGACCTGCAATTGCGAGCACCCAGCTGTAGCGAAAGTCTTGCCAGAAGCCGAGGATGACGAGCGCTGGAATGGTGAAGATCACGCCTGAGGCTATCGAGGAGCCGGCCGAAGCGCCGGTTTGTACGATGTTGTTCTCGAGGATGCCGCCGCCGCCCAAGAGTCGCAGCACCGCCATGGAAACGACAGCGGCTGGAATCGCCGACGCGATTGTCATGCCGGCGAACAAACCCAGATAGGTATTGGCCGCGGCGAGAATCATCGCGAGCACGATCGCGAGCCCTACCGCGCGCAGCGTCAACTGCGGCGGCAGCGTCGTCTCCGCGCGCGTACTCACTTCGTTTCGCCCGTGAGTTTCTTGAGCCAGGGCGAGGTGACGATCAGCAGCAAGCCGGCGCCGCCCGCGATGAAGCACATTTGCAGGAACTGTGACGGCATGGCGGCGGCGTCACCGCTACCGACGTGACCGCCGATGAGCCCTGCGAGCGCATTACCGACCGCAGCGCCTAGGAACCAAGTGCCCATCATTTGACCTTGATAGCGCTTGGGCGAGAGTTTGGTGACGTTCGACAGACCGACCGGTGAGAGACACAACTCACCGAAGGTGTGCAGCATGTACGTCAGCAGCAACCAGGTCGGTGCGACTTGACCGCCCGACGACACGACGAGCTGCGCCGCCCACATCATCACGAGAAAACCGAAGCCGAGCAGCAGCAAGGCAAGACCGAACTTCGCCGGCGAAGACGGATCGAGATTGCGCTTGCCGAGCGCGACCCACAACCATGCGAAGAACGGCGCGAAAATCACCACGAAAATCGGATTGGCGGATTGGTACCAGGCCGCCGGATGTTCGCCATCAGCGAACAGGTGGCCGAGCCAGGATCGGTCGGTGTAGTCCTGCGCGAAGAGATTGAAGGTCGTCGCCGCTTGTTCGAAGCCGGCCCAAAAGAGCGCGGCGCACAAAAAGAACACAGCGATCATCAACACACGCTTCTTTTCGTCGCTATCGAGGCCGCCGAGCAGCAGCACCCAAGCAAAGAACAGGAAGCCTAGAGCGACCATGCCGGTCGCAAATGCCTGCGCGAGACCCGTGATGGTGACCGGAATGACGCCCGTGTAGAGCAGCGCCGAGAGCACACCGACGAGAGCGCCACCCACTCCGAGCCACGTCCAGCCGCGCTTGCGCTCGGTATCGCTCACACCTTGCGGTGGCAAGCCTGCGTCGCCGAGATAGTGCTCGGTCATGCGGTATTGCAGAACGCCAATCAGCATCGCTGCACCTGCGCAGAAGAAACCGGCACGCCAGTTCCAAGACTCACCGATGGTGCCTGCGATGAATGGCGCGAGTAGTGCGCCCAAGTTGATGCCCATGTAGAAAATCGAGAAACCGGCATCGCGCCGTGCGCCCGATTGACCTTCGTAGAGCGCGCCGACGATGGCCGAAATATTGGGCTTGAGCAAACCCACGCCGATCACGATGGTGGCGAGTCCCAAGTAGAACACCGCAGGGCCAGCCGGAACGGCGAGCAAGAAGTTGCCAGCCGCGATGAAGATGCCACCCCAGTACACGGCGCGTCTTTGACCGATCAATCGATCTGCGATCCAGCCTCCTGGCAACGAAAACAGAAAGACGGCACCCGTATAGAGACCATAGATCGCACCGGCTGTTTCGCGATCCATGCCGAAACCCGGGTTGGCGTCACTCGTTGCGGCCACGAGGAACAGCACAAGGAGGGCGCGCATACCGTAATAGGTGAAGCGTTCGAAGAATTCGGTCATGAACAGGGTGGCAAGACCCCGTGGGTGGCCGAGAAAGGTTTTTTCGTTAGAGTTGTTCATGCAGTCTCCCCCGAGTCTGTTCTGCGCATGCGATTCATCAGACGCGCCATCACGATGCCACCCTCATAGAGGAGATACATCGGGACGGCCATGATGGTTTGTGAGATGGCATCCGGCGGCGTCAATATTGCCGCGATCACGAAAATGCCGATCAAGACATAGCCGCGTATTTCCGCGAGCTTCTCGACTTTCACGAGGCCGGTGAGCACCAGCAGTACGACCACGACAGGCACTTCGAAGGCAAGGCCGAAACACAGGAACATCGTTAGTACGAAGTCCATGTAACTCGTGATATCCGTCATCATGCGTACGCCCGCTGGTGTGGTGTTCGCAAAGAATTCGAACATCACCGGGAATACCACGAAATAGGCGAAAGCGATGCCGCAATAAAAGAGCACGATCGATGAGACGAGCAGCGGGAACGCGAAGCGCTTCTCGTGTTTGTACAGACCTGGCGCGATAAAAGCCCAGACTTGATAGAGCACATACGGCATCGCGACGAAGAGCCCGACGAAGAAAGCCAGCTTGAACGGCGTCATGAACGGCGAAATGACGCTGGTGGCGATCAACGAGGAATCTTTGGGAAGCTGGGCGATCAGCGGCGTGGCTACGAAAGTGAATACTTCGTTGGCGAAGAACGCCAACGGAATGAATGCCACGAGCACGGCGATGAACGCGCGCAGCAGACGATCACGCAATTCGAGTAGGTGCGA
>JALRHE010000174.1 GCA_023253235.1 Steroidobacteraceae bacterium | reverse complement strand
ACGTTGATGTCTTCGTGGGCGCCGGCTCGAATGCTCTCGGCTGGGTTCGGCGGCATCGGCGGATAATGGATGACGCGCAGCACGCTGTTACCGAGCTGTACTTTGTCTTCAAAGTAATCCGGTGCGAGCTTCAGCACGCGTGCGATCGCAGTGAGCAAGCGACGGCCGGTGAGATCGAACGTGTCGAACATCTCGATGCACGTCTCGCGAAAACCCGGGAGCGAGTCGATCCAGACGTTGTCGGCCATGTAATGGCGGTACGGATGTCCCTCGGGCAGTTCTCGGCCGATGTGCCAGAACTCCTTCAAGTCGAAGTGTGCCGAGCCCTTGGCGGTCTCGATGCCGAACGGGGTGTAACCGCGTGCGCCACCGCCGCCCTGGATATGGAAGCGGTGTTTCTCCGATTCCGTCCAAGCGAAGAACGTCTTGAACTGGTGGAGAAACCGGTCGATGAGCTCCTGCGGAATGCCGTGATTCTCGATGATCACGAAACCGAAGTGTTCGTAGGCTTCACCGATGGCCGAGACGAATTGCGGAGTCTCGACATCGCGGAGACTCAGGGTCGGTATGTGGGCCGTCATTGGCGCATTCTGCACCCATTGGGGTGCTCGCGTTAAGATTCACGGATGATCGAGTTCGCCCTACGCACCATCGTCGCCTACCTGCTCGGGTCGCTGAACGGCGCTCTGCTGCTCGGGCGCCTACGCGGCGTCGATATCCGCACCCAGGGTAGCGGCAACGCGGGTGGCACGAATGCCTTGCGGACGCAGGGGCCGCTCTTCGCCATCGGCGTGATCATCATCGATGTCGCCAAGGCCTGGATCGCCGTGAAGTATGTTCCCGGTGACGTGGGTCCGGGGATGTGGCTCGCGGCCACTTGCGGCTTCGCTGCGGTGTTCGGGCACGTCTATCCCGTCTTCCACGGCTTTCGAGGTGGCAAAGGTGTCGCGACGGTGCTCGGTACCTTGCTCGCGTTGTCGCCGCTATTGCTTGCGGGCGTGCTCGCGATTTGGTTCGTGATGATGTTCGTTTTCGGCTTCGTGGGTCTCGGCTCGATGGTCGCCGCGGGTGCGATGCCGCTGCTGGTGCTGTGGGCTGCGTACGCCGGCACGATCGGGCCTAGCGAGTTTCTGCCGCTGCTATGGTTCGGTGTCGTGTGCGCGCTCTTCGTCGTATGGACTCATCGCAGCAACATCGCACGTATGCGTAACGGCACGGAACCGCGCGCCAAGCGCTTGTGGTTGCTCGGTCGTCTGCGTAAATGACCGTGGCGCCAATGCCCCTTGCGCAGATTGTCTTTGCGCAACTCTCGGATGGGGGGCTGCACTCCGGCGAGATGTTGGCGGAGTCTCTCGGTGTCACGCGCAGCGCTGTTTGGAAGGCGATCGAGCAGTTGCGCGAACTCGGTCTCGAGATCGAAGCGCACACCAACAAAGGCTACCGACTGACGCGCTCGGTCGAAGCGCTCGATGCGGCTCGAATCCGAACGCATTTGGCGGACTCGGTGCGTGAGCGAACGGGTATTGAGGTCGTGTGGGAGATCGACTCTACCAATGCCTCATTGCTGACTCGCACCGCACCGCAACCGCATCGCTACGATGTTCTGCTCGCCGAGAATCAAACGAGTGGTCGAGGTCGCCGTGGTCGAGCCTGGCAGGCGCGGCTCGGTGCGAGCCTGTGTCTTTCGATCGCGACCAGTTTTGACCCGTTCCCGCGTGAT
>JALRHE010000332.1 GCA_023253235.1 Steroidobacteraceae bacterium | reverse complement strand
TCTTGGCCCTTTCGGCGGTGACGGCGGGCGGCGCGTGGTTGATGACGAAGAAGAAACAGCAGACGGTGGCGGAAGCCAAAAAAGCGGAAGACGCACCGGCGGCGCCACGTGAGCTCACCTGGTCTGATGTGCAGCAAGCAGATGCGATCGGTCTTGAAGTGGGCTACGCCTTGGTGGCACTGATCGATTCGCAGCAGGGCGGCGCACTCGTGACGCGAATTCGCGGTATCCGCAAGAAGCTGACGTATGAACTTGGCTTCCTGATTCCACAAGTCCACATTCGTGACAATCTCGATCTGCGCCCCGAGGCTTATCAGATCATGATCAACGGTGTGGTCATTGGTCGCGGTGAGGTGAAGCCGACACGCGAACTCGCAATCCACTCGGGCATGGTGCACGGTGAGTTGCAGGGACTTCGTACCAAAGATCCGACCTTCGGACTCGACGCGGTTTGGATCGATCCGGCGCAACGCGATTACGCCCGCTCACTCGGTTACACCGTGGTTGATGCGAGCACGACCATCGCGACCCATCTCAACAAGATTCTCCAGGATCAGTCCCATCTGCTGCTCGGTCACGATGAGACGCAACAACTCGTCGACAAGTTGGCTGCTGCCGCACCGAAGCTCGTCGAGGAGTTGGTCCCGAAAAAGCTGCCGATTGGCACGCTTACCCAAGTGTTGCAAGGACTGCTCGCCGAAGGCGTGGCAATACGCGATTTGCGCGGTGTACTCGCGGCTCTCGCGCCCATCGTCGAGAAGGTGCAGGACGTCGAGGAACTCACCGGTGTCGCGCGTATCGCGCTTGGCCGCATGATCGTGCAGCAATACGTGGCACATGGCGAAGAGCTCAATGTGATGACACTGGCACCTGAGCTTGAACAGGTCCTGCACGGTACCGTGCGTCGTGGACAAGGCGGCAATGTGCCGATCGAACCCGAATTGGCCGAAGGCTTGTTGCGGTCGGTGAATACGGCCGCGCAGGAAGAGCTGAACCTCGATCGTCCGGCCGTTCTTGTGACGTCGCCGACGCTGCGGCCTTGGCTGTCACGCATTCTGCGTCCGCGTGTACCCGGCTTGGCCGTCCTGTCTTACTCCGAGCTCCCCGAAGATACGAATCTGAAAGTTACCCAAAGCATCACGGTGCAAGCGCGCCAAGGTGTGGCGGCCTGAGGATATTGAGACATGCGTATAGAGCGAGTCACAGCAGATACTTTCAGCGAAGCCAGTGAACAGGCTAGGCAGCGTTACGGCAGCGATGCGCTGATCCTCTCGACCAACAAGGTCGGCAATATCACCGAGCTATTGGTGTGTGTTGAGGCTGAGGACGATGGCTTTGTGCCGGCGCCGGGTTTTCGTGAAGAGCTCACCTCGCAGATCGCCAAAGTATTACCCAAGCGACCGAGCGGCGAGTCACCCGCGATGTCCGTCGCCAAGTCCGATGCAGTCGTCCCCGCGGCGGCTTCGGCATCGACTAGCGTGGATGGCTCCGCTTTGGTCAAGGCGATCCGACAAGAATTGCAGGCTTTGGAGAAGCGGCTCTCCAGTAACGCCGGTTCCAATGCATGGGTGCGTGAACGGATGGCCATGCTGGAGCAGGGCGTCTCCGCGCAATATGCGATGCGCTTGTTGGATCACATCGACGATCTCGATGCGATGGCGCAGCAGGTGATCGACGATCTCGCGTTGGTCGATGGCGAAGATCGGTCCGGTTGCCACCTCGTCGGACCCGCAGGTGCGGGTAAAACGACACTCGCCATTCAGCTATCG
>JALRHE010000314.1 GCA_023253235.1 Steroidobacteraceae bacterium | reverse complement strand
GGTAGCGGTATGCTGAATTTCCCCGCGCGCTTCTTCGTCGATTTCTTCGATCGACACGGCTTTCTCAATATCGATGATCGTCCGGTGTGGCGCACCGTTCGCGGCGGATCGCGCGAATACGTTCGGCAGATGACACGGATTTTTGCAGAGGACGGACGTGTCACCACTCGGGTTAAAACCCCCGTCAAGCAGATACGTCGTCACGCCGATCGTATCGAGATCGTCGATTCGGAAGGCGAACTCGATCGCTTCGATTACGTGTTCATGGCCTGCCACAGCGATCAGGCATTGGCCATGCTCGAGTCGCCGACCGATACCGAGCGTGAGGTACTCGGCGCGTTTCCTTATCAGCCCAATGAAGCGATCCTGCATACGGATGCGCGCGTGCTGCCGCGCAAACCTCTCGCACGCGCGGCGTGGAACTACCATTTGCGCGATCCCGATACCGAGCGGGTCTGTCTCACCTACGACATGAATGTGCTGCAGAGCATCGAGTCGTCGACCCGTTTCCTCGTGACGCTCAATCGTGATGACATCGACCCTGCACAGATTCTCGGTCGGTACGTTTACGATCATCCGGTGTACACACCGGATGCCGTACGCGCCCAAGCGCGCCGCGCAGACGTGTCGGGCCATCACCGCAGCTTCTACTGCGGTGCTTACTGGCGTTACGGCTTTCATGAGGATGGCGTGGTCAGCGCGCTGTGGGCGCTCAACGACTTTGCCGCGGTCACGGGCGGCCTACGCCCACCGCAACCAGTCCTCGAACCGCAACGTCGCAAGCCTGCATGAGCAGGCAAAGCGCCCTCTATGTCGGGCACTTGCGGCATCGTCGCTTCGCACCGCGGCGCAACGATTTTCGCTATCGCATTTACTTCACCTTGATCGATCTCGATGAGCTGTCGACCTTGTTTGACGGTCGCTGGTTCTGGTCAGCACGACGGCCGGCGCTCGCTTGGTTTCGCCGCGCGGATTATCTCGGCGATCCGGCCACGCCGCTGAACGAGGCCGTTCGCGACCGGGTGGAGCAGGAAACGGGCCGCCGCCCGAGTGGGCCTATCCGCCTGCTGACTCATCTGCGTCAATTCGGGTACAACTTCAATCCGGTCAGCTTCTACTACGTGTACGACGCCACAGGGCGCGAACTGGAGACCGTTGTGGCCGAGATCACCAACACCCCATGGGACGAGCGGCATTCGTATGTGCTCTCGGTTGCGAAAGCCGAACGAGTCGGCGCAAAAGTTTTGCGCTGGCAGTTCGACAAACGCTTCCATGTCTCACCGTTCCTGCCGATGGACATGCGTTACGACTGGCGCTTCACCGCACCTGCCGAGTCGCTGGATGTCCACATGGAAAATTGGCGCGAGGGGCGATGTGATTTCGACTCGACGCTCACGTTGCGCCGTCTGCCGCTAACCAGTGGCAGCCTCGCTCGCGCGCTTGCGTCGTTCCCGCTGATGACCCTGAAAGTCAGCTGGCTGATCTATTGGCAGGCGTTGCGTCTATGGTGGAAACGCACTCCCTTCTTCGTACACCCGGAGAAACACGCATCATGAACACGCGCGCCAGTGAATTGCTGCCTGATCGAAAGCGTGCGTCTGCGCCCTTGTTGGCTCGCCTCGGGCGCAAGCTGTTGCGTTCGCAGCTTCGCTTGTTGCGCGATGGCGAGTTGATCTTGATCGACCCGGACGGCACACGATCGCGCTTCGGAACACGAACATCGCGACTCGACGTCAGCGTCACCTTGCAGGTGCTCGACGAACAACTTTACGCAGACGCTGCGTTTGGCGGCACTCTCGGCGCGGGCGAGGCCTATATCCACGGGCTGTGGCGTTGCGACGATCTGACCGCACTGGTACGTCTCTTCGTGGCGAATCGTCAGATGATGAACTCGCTCGATGGCCGCTGGTCGTTCCTCACGCAGCCTGCCATGCGCGTGCTGCACTTCCTCAATCGCAACAGCAAGCAAGGCAGTGCGCGCAACATCGCTGCGCACTACGATCTTGGGAACGAGCTCTACAAGCTGATGCTCGATCCGACCATGGCATACTCGTGTGGCATCTTTCGCGATGCGAACAGCACGCTAGAGGATGCCTCGATCGCCAAATTCGATGCCGTCTGCCGAAAGCTGCAACTGAAGCCCGGTGACTCGGTGATCGAAATCGGCACCGGTTGGGGTGGCCTCGCCATGCATGCGGCCGAGCGTTACGGCTGCCATGTCACGACTACGACCATCTCTCGTGAACAGCACGACTACACCCGCGACCGGATCGCCGAGCGCGGCCTGCAAGATCGCATCACCTTGTTGCTCGAGGACTATCGCGATCTCAAGGGCACGTTCGACAAGGCCTTCTCGATCGAGATGATCGAAGCCGTCGGGGAGAACTATCTCGAGACCTATCTGCGAAAGTGCTCGGATCTACTTCGACCGCACGGCGCCATGCTGCTGCAAGCGATCACGCTGCAAGACCAGTATTACGAACGAGCGCGCCGATCCGTCGATTACATTCAGCGCTATGTGTTCCCGGGCAGCTTCATTCCGAGTATCGAGTTGATCACCCGAACACTCACCAAGGCCACTGACCTCAAAATCTTCCATCTCGAGGATATCGGCCCCCACTACGCTCGTACGCTCAGCGAATGGCGTAAAAACTTCTTCTCGCATATCGATCAGGTACGCGCCTTGGGTTATCCCGAAAGCTTCGTGCGACTTTGGGAGTACTACCTTTGCTACTGCGAAGGTGGATTTGCGGAGCGGCAATTAGGCGACGTGCAGTTCCTGCTCACCAAGCCGGAATGTCGACTCACATGATGCCAGCGGGCCCCTCCTCAGCGCTCGGACAACTGCTGTCTCGATTCGGTAGCGATGTCATCGTCACGACACCCGACGTACTCGCGGGGATCAGCGTCGATCATCGGAAACTGTATCCCGGTCGAGCTCTCGCGCTCGCCTTGCCGCGATCGACCGTCGAAGTGGCCGAAATCCTCAAGCTCTGTAACGCACTGCGTATCCCGGTGGTTCCGCAAGGCGGCAACACGGGGTACTGCGCAGCCGGCACACCCGACGATAGCGGCACGCAACTCGTCATGTCGCTGCGTCGCATGAATCAAATCCGCAGCGTCGAACCGCTGAACAATTCGCTCGTGGTCGAGGCTGGCTGCATACTCAAAGAAATTCAGCTCGCAGCGGAGTCAGTCGATCGCTACTTCCCGCTCAGTCTGGGGTCGGAAGGTAGTTGCACGATCGGCGGAAATCTCTCGACGAATGCGGGCGGTGTCAACGTACTGCGCTATGGCATGACGCGCGATCTCACCCTCGGGCTCGAAGTCGTCCTCGCCGATGGCCGAGTGATTTCGTCACTATCGGCTCTGCGCAAAGACAATACCGGCTACGATCTCCGGCAGTGGTTCATCGGCGCCGAGGGTACGCTTGGCGTCATCACGGCCGCCAGCCTGAAACTCTTCCCGCTACCCAAACGTCACGGTACCGCGATCGTTGCCGTTCCCTCGGTGAAGTCGGCCGTGGAACTGCTCGCGAAGTTACGCTCGGGCAGTGGCGACCGAGTGAGCTCCTTCGAGCTGCTGCCGCGCACAGCGCTGCAGTTGGTGGAGCGGCACCTCGGCGCTCGAGTCGACATCGCATCCTCGTCACCCTGGTGCATCCTCTGCGAGGTCAGCAGTAGCGATGCGGACGATCCGATCGAGGAGCGTCTCGCAAGCTTGTTGGAAACAGCGCTAGACAAGGGTTTGATTACCGATGCGCTGCTTGCGCAAAGCGAGCGTGAGCGCAGCGCTTTCTGGTTCATCCGCGAAAACATTCCCGAGGCGCAACGGCGCGATGGACCTAGCGTCAAGCATGATGTGTCCTTACCCATCGACCGACTAGCCGAATTCGTCGATCGAGCCAGCGACTGGGTCGGCACGAACGTGCCCGAAGGTTTTCTCGTTTGCTACGGTCATGTTGGCGACGGTAACTTGCACTTCAACATCAACCAGTCTGGCGAGACTGCCGGGAAATCGTTACTTGCGCGCGAACCCGAGATCCGCCGAGCGATCCATGACCTCGTGCAGGAGTACCGGGGCAGTTTCAGTGCTGAGCACGGCATCGGACGACACAAGGTCGACGAGCTCGAACGCTATGCCGATCCGGTCGAGCTACAGCTGATGCAGCAGCTCAAGCAATTGCTCGATCCGAACGGCATCTTGAACCCCGGCAAAGTCCTGCGGCCACGCCACTGACTGGCTATGATCGGCGCATGAACAACGCCGCACCCTCCTCTGCCGACGAAGGCAATTGGCCCAAGGCATCGACCGCCTGGTACATGGTTTTCGTTCTGATGCTGGCTTACATCCTCTCGTTCATCGATCGAGTGGTCTTGGGCCTTCTCGTCGGGCCGATCCGTGCCGACCTTGGTATCAGCGAAACCCAGATGAGTCTGCTCTACGGGTTTGTGTTTGCGATTTTCTATACCGGTGTCGGCGTGCCGATCGCTTGGGCCATCGATCGGTACAACCGCCGTAACATCATTGCAGCCGGTGTCGCGGTGTGGAGTGCCATGACGGCACTGTGCGGCGTGGCGCGCGGATTCATCGAACTTGCACTCGCACGAATCGGCGTTGCTGTCGGTGAGGCCGTGCTATCACCAGCGACTTTCTCCATGGCAGGCGACAGCTTCCCGGAAAAGAAACTGGGACGCGCGCTATCGGTGTTCGTCATCGGCTTGCCGCTCGGTGTGGGACTCGCGCTCATCATCGGCGGCGCCGTCATCCAGTTTGTCGCCAGCTCCCCCGAGTACACATTGCCGATCATCGGTACGATCCGCTCCTGGCAGTTGACGTTCCTACTCGTTGGCATTCCGGGAATTCTGCTCGCCTTGTGGGTGCTGACACTCAAGGAACCCGAGCGTCGCGAGCGACCGGGCGTTGCTGCCACCAAGGCCGACACCGCCTCCATCCCCGATACGATCCGTTACATGCTCTCGGAGTGGCGCGCCTACAGCTCGCTGATACTCGGCTTCTCCATTCTCGGTATGGTGATCAACGTCTACCAGATCTGGGGCGTGCAGTACTTCGTGCGCGTACTCGAAATTCCGCTGGGTGAAGCGGGCACTCGCATGGGCGTCGCGATCGCCATCTTCGGCACTGCCGGCATTCTCACCGGCGGCTGGCTCACCGATCGGTGGCGAGCGGCTGGGCATCTCGATGCAGCCATGCGCGTCGGTCTTACGGCGGCGATCGCTTTGATCCCTGGGGCGAGCGTGTGCACCTTACTCAACGATGTCATGTGGTCGACCGTGCTGTTGATCCCACTCGGCTTCTTCACTTGCTTCGCTTTTGGCGCGGCATCGGCGGGCGTCGTCGTACTCACACCGCCTCGCATGCGAGCACAGGCCTCGGCAATCTATCTGCTATTCGTCAATTTGATCGGTATCGGCCTCGCACCGTTTCTCACGGCCGTCATGACGCAGTACGTTTTTGCCGATGATCTTGCCGTCGGCAAAAGCACGGCGATCGTCACCGGCGGTGCTGCCGTACTCGCCACCATTTTGTTGGCCTGGGGCCGGCCAGCGTTCCGCAAAGCGATCGTCGAGCGTCGTCACGTATGACCGAGCGGTGCACCGGCGGGCTGCATGAAGTCTGCGTCGGTGTCACCGACCTCGATCGAGCGTTGTCAGATTTTGCCGCCTACGGCTGCCACCCTGAACTCGAGGGGCATCTCGATGCCGAGTCGGCGCAACGCCTGTATGGCGTGAACTCAGCGGTTCGTTCGGTACGACTGGCACACCAAAGCGCCGATCATGGCTTGGTCCGCTTGATGCACTGGGACCAGCCACTCAACACGGGTCTCGGGCTAACGGAGGATCTGCGTTGCGCGGGCTCGCGTTGGGGCGTACGCGTGACGAGCAGCGTGCTCAATATCGTCAATCATGCTGAACGCGCCCTCGCCTCAGGCGCCGCACTCGAGCTGATCCCTCCGGTGCTAGCCGTCATCGGCGAAGTCAGTGGAGAGCGCAGCGCGCGCCCGTTTCGCGATCCCATCGTCGGTGTTCGCGAAATGGTTCTGCTACAACCGGAATACCGTCAGGTCTTCTTCGAGCGCTTCGGCTACGAAAGCCCCGCTTATGGGCAGATCGATCACTCGAGTCTGCTGCGAACCAGTCAACACACCCACTTCGGCTTGATGGTCGCGAGCGACGATCCGCACATCTTCGATTTCTACGAGCAGGTCCTCGGCCTGCAGCGCACGCATGAGGAAACGGTCCCTTACGAAAACGCCACCGGCTCGCGCCGCATCTTCGGACTGCGACCCGGTGAAGGTTTTCACATGGTCGACTTCGACGATCCGGCCTCCGGCAAAGCCCTCGCCGATCGACGCTCAGGCAAACTCAAATGCGTTCGTTTCGCAGCTCACGCAGATATCGAAGATCGACGGTCACACTCGCGCGCGGGTTCGCTTGGCTACAGCTTGTACTGCTGGCGCACGTTCGAGCTCGAGGCACTGCATCAACGCGTCACGCAAGCCGGAGCTACAGCGATTTCTGACATCGTTGCAGATGAGTTCAATCGCCGCAGCTTTACCTTCTTCGCACCGGATGGCTACCACTGGATGCTGATCGAGGCACTACGATGATCAAACTGCTCACCGCTCTCGTGCTGTTGGCGTCATTTTCAATCACGGAAACAGGTAACGCCGCCGTTCATCACGAGCGGTATCCGCAACTGTCGGTCAATACATCCAAGACTACGGTGATCCTGATTCATGGTTGGTCTTGTGACTCGACCTACTGGAGTGCGCAGCTCGCTGCGCTGCGTGAACATTTCAACGTCATCACCGTCGATCTCGCGGGTCACGGTCAAACACCGGCAACACGAACCGAATTTTCGATGGCGTCGTTCGGGCGCGATGTGGCCGAGGTGGTGGCACAACTGCCGCCAGATCAATCGCTCGTTCTGGTGGGACACTCGATGGGCGGCCCGGTGGCGGTGGAAGCGGCCGTGCTCCTCGGTGAGCGTGTTCGTGGTGTGATCGGCGTCGATACGTTCGCCAGCATCGGTTTGCCGAAGCCATCGCAAGCCGAGAATGCGGCTCGACTTGCTGCGTTCGAACGTGACTTTAGCGGCACGACGCGCGCCTTCGTCTCACAGTCGTTCTTCAGACCTGACGCAGATCCCATCTTGCGCGAACGAATCGCCGACGACATGGCATCGGCCGATCCTAAAGTCGGGCTCGCGGCGATTCAGGGACTCAACGATTGGGACGGTACCCAACGACTACCGCTGTTGAAACAGCCGATCGCCACCATCAATGCTGATCAGGTCTCGCTGGATGAAGCGAAGCTAAAACGCTACGCGCCCTCGTTCCGGCTGATCACGCTCGCCGGTCAAGGACATTTTCTGATGATGGAGAATCCGGCCCGCTTCAACCCCGTGTTGATCAACACGATCCGCGGAATGCTGGACGATCAGCGCGCCGACGTCTCCGCTTCGAGATAAGCAAGCAAGGCTGCTCGATCTGCCGGGTTCGAGATACCGGCAAATGCCATCGTGTTTCCGGGAATGACGGCGGCCGGTTTCTCGATCCAGCGGTCGAGTGTCGCCTTGTCCCAAACGAGTTTGCTCGCCGCAGCCTGCAACGCCGGTGAATAAGCGAACCCGGCATCCGCTGCCGCCTTGCGACCCATTAATCCGGCGAGATTGGGGCCGATCTTCTCGATATCCGATGGCTGTAGATCGTGACAGGCGCGACATTGGATGAAGAGCAGCCTGCCCCGCTTGTACTCAGGCGAATTCACATCGACGGACTTTTGACTCGCAGTCTGGGCGTGCACTGTACCCGGCACCCCGATCGTCAACGCCAAGACCACGGCGCTTGCAAGCGCCCCCCGCACGAGCATCGATCGACGACCATTCATTTCTTCGACTCTCCCTGCTTGGCGATCAAACGAATCAAACCTTCCTGAGCGACACTCGCCGCTAGGCGACCGTCGCGCGTGTAAATGCTGCCGCGCGCGAAACCGCGCGCACCCGAAGCGCTCGGACTCTCGAGCGCATACAACAACCAATCGTCGAGTCGGAAGTCGCGATGGAACCACATCGCATGATCGATACTGGCCATCATCAAAGTGCCGTCACCCACGACGGCCGCATGCGGACGCAGCGCCGTACCGAGCAAAGCAAAGTCCGACATATAGGCCAGCAGGCAACGATGCAGGCGCGCGTCGTCGGGCAAGCGATCAACCAGTCGAAACCACACTCGCTGCAGCGGTGCGCCCGCGACCGGATGGATCGCACTCAACAGCCCAACCGGGCGCATCTGGAACGGCCGCTCGCGCGCGAGGTACTGGCGAGTCTTCTCGGGCAAGCTCGCCGCAACTTCCGGCGTCGGGCGATCCCAGTCGGGCAAGTCTTCCGGGGGGGGCACCTCGGGCATATCGACTTGGTGATCGAACCCCGCTTCCGGTTTTTGGAAGGACGCCGAGAAAGTGAAGATTTGTTGGCCGTTCTGGATCGCGATCACACGACGAGATGAGAACGAATGACCATCGCGGCTGCGATCAACCTGATAGACGATCGGTAAATTGAAATCGCCGCGGCGCAAGAAATACGCGTGCAAAGAATGTACGACGAGCTCCGGTGGCAGCGTCGAGCTCGCGGCCATCAGCGCTTGGCCGAGCACCTGACCGCCATACACTTGCGGACTGCCGATGTCGCGACTCTCGCCACGGAAGAGGTTGACCTCGAGCCGCTCGAGCTCGAACTGCTTCAGCAAGTCCGCTAGACGACGATCCATGACTCGCTCGCCTTAACCGACACCGAGCCGCTTTTGCATTACCGGACTCGTCGTCGTGTATTGCAGGAATTGTTTCTTCTCGGGATATAGCCAAGCCTGGATGGCGAACGCCGCCAGCGCCGCCTCGTGAAAGCCCGACAAAATCAGTTTTTTCTTACCCGGATAGGTGTTGATGTCACCCACCGCAAAAATGCCCGGCACACTGGTCTGGAACTTCTCGGTATCCACCTTTAGCGCTTTGCGCTCGAGCTCCATGCCCCACTCGGCGATCGGGCCGAGCTTGGGATGCAGTCCAAAGAATGCAAACACGTGATCGACCGACACCTCGTGCACTTGACCATCGGCCGCCTTGACCGTGACACCGACCAACCGGTCATCGCTCGTCATGATGGACTCGGCAAGCCCTTCGATGAAGCGCAGTTTGCCGGCCGCCTCGAGCTCGCGCATGCGAGCGACCGAAGCCGGTGCCGCGCGAAACT
>JALRHE010000244.1 GCA_023253235.1 Steroidobacteraceae bacterium | reverse complement strand
ATCGTCGAGTTCGCCAACCAGTTGCGCGATCGCGGTAAGGAGTTCCACGAAGCCATCATCGAGGCATCAGTAACGCGCTTGCGTCCTGTCTTGATGACGAGTCTGTGCACGGCTTTCGGCGCAATTCCGTTCTTGTTCGCCACGGGCGCTGGCGCTGAGCAACGATTACCGATCGGCATCGTCGTGTTCTACGGCACGATCGTCTCGGTCTTCTTGACGCTCTTCGTCGTACCGGCTGTGTATTCGCTCGTTGCCAAACGCACTAAGCCGAGCGATTACACGACTCGTCTGGTCGATCGTCTGCTCGGCGCAACCACCGAAGAGCGTGCGGCTAAGCTCTAGGCGCTCAACAGCGAGAGCTTCGTACCCACTTCAGAAGGTCGGATTGGGCAAGGTATGGAAGGCGTGCCGCAGGCTGTCGCTCCAGCCGGAGCGGATCATGCGGAAGTATTCGTCTTCGGCCGTGATGCTGCGGTGTAACTGAACCTTCAGTGCATCGCGCCGCACGCAGACCAGATCGAGCGGTAGACCGACGGATAGGTTGGATCGAATCGTCGAATCCATTGAGATCAAAGCACACTTAGTAGCTTCGGCAATACTCGAGGAACGCGTGATAACCCGATCGAGGATCGGCTTGCCGTACTTCGACTCACCGATCTGAAAATACGGCGTGTCTTCGGTCGCCTCGATGAAGTTGCCGGCTGCGTAAACGTGAAACAGCCTTGGTGCTTCACCCCGAATCTGACCGCCGAGTATGAAGGCGGCATTGAAGTCGATACCATGCTCCTTCAATGAAGCAGCATCACGATGATGCACCGCGCGCAGAGCCTCGCCGACTAAAGCGGCAGCATCGAAAGCGCTTTTGACGCTGTAGAGACTACGCGCATCGTGTTGGGCGATGCATTCGTGCAATTCATGTACGACGGCTTGCGAGACCGCCAGGTTCCCGGAGGTCATCAACACGAGCACGCGATCGCCGGAGCGTTCGAAGACGTGCATCTTGCGAAAGGTATTGACGTGATCGACACCGGCGTTGGTACGTGAATCCGATAGGAACACGAGACCCGTATCGAGCAGTGTAGCGACGCAATAAGTCATAACTGATTCTACTGCGTTACTGCTGTGCCTGTCGTTGTTGCAGCAGCCGGGGTCGCGGTGCTGCGCTGCGACGCGGCAAATCGTCGGACGACACGGCGACCGTGGCTGCCATGGTTTCCGTACCGCCACCACGTCGGACACCTCGCACCGGACAGGCATCGAGATAATCACGCCCGACAGCGAGACGACAATGATGGGGGCCGCCCGGTACTCCGTTCGTGACGTCGACAGCGAACCAGCGTTGCGGCTCATCTAGCCAGACATCGACCCATGCATGGCTTGCAATGTGATCGTCGCGATCGGTCAACAGATATCCGCTCACGTAACGCGCTGGCACTCCAAGGCTGCGGCAACAGGCGAGCATGATGTGTGCGTGATCCTGACAAACGCCACGACGCAGCGAAAAAACGCTCGCTGCTGGGTCCGACACATCGGTGGACCCCGGCACGTATTCGATCTCGCTGCGAATCGCGGCAGCAAGAGCCAACACACCCTCGCGCCCACGTGACAACTGACCGAAGCTTCGAGCGAAAAGCTGCAGGTTTTCATCGGCACGCGTGAGTGATGTCTCCGGCAAATAGACGAGCGGCGATAACTGCCCACGATTGGATGGGGCCGCATCAGCAACCGATTCCGTTTCGACGGTCCCGTTCACATGGATTCGAATCTCGACATGTGGCTCGTCGATCGTCAGCAAGTGCATCACGTTGCCATGCGCATCGATTTGCTGGGATTTTTGCCCCGGCGTTTGCAGATGCCAATTCAAGACTCGTTGACCCGCTTCGGTGCGCGGCGTCAATCGTAGACTT
>JALRHE010000197.1 GCA_023253235.1 Steroidobacteraceae bacterium | reverse complement strand
CGCGGTCTCGCCAAGCACAAAAACCACCAGCATCGGCTTTTGACCAGAGCCACTGACAACCCGCTTAGCATCTTCGCCGATTCGGGTATACGGAATCGTCGGCTTGAGCTTGTCACCGACATGACTGCCGAGACCCGCAATGAAATTGACGGGCACCAGCATGTGCCGGATCTCACGATGATTGCGCAGCAACGAGGCGTGATCCTGGTAAAAGAAACCGGCAATGACACCAACACCGGCAATGGTCAATGCCATCGCGATGCCACGATCGCGCAGCTCACCACGCCAACTCTTCAACGTGACGGGCATCATCAGCAACAACACAGCAGGCAGGATTCCGAGCACGCCTACTTGCAGCAACATACGGCCCGTGAGTAATTCGAAGCTCTCGGTGGCATTCGTTTCCAAGACGTTTCTGATCATCACTTTGTCGATCAGTACGCCGTAAACATCGACGAAGTAACTGGCCGACGCAGCGAAAACCAGCACAAGCGCCAGCAACGGCTTCGCCAACGGCCTAATCAGAGTCAACGGCGTCAGAAAGAGATTGGTGGCGAGGCCCGCCAGCAAGAAGAAACTCGCCAGAAAAGCGACATCTCGAGCATCGCCGATAGGGCGAATCTCGTTCAGATAAGTCCACAGCGGTGAATTCAGCAACAGCAGACACCACAACGAAACTAGTGCCGTTAGCGCCGTCAAACCCGGTTTCCATCGTATGGTCATCAGAAGCTCTTCTTGGTTTCGATGATGATCTGCATGCTCTTGATCGAGCGATCACCTTGCAGTGGAAAGGCCAAATCGACGTGCAGCACGTTGCCGAGAGCCGATCGGCTGTTGCCGAGACGCAGTCCCACCCCCGCATCGGCGAGGACGTCGTGACGGGACCGTTGCCCATCAACATTGCCCCAGGTGCCACCGACGTCCACGAAGGCGGCCGCTCCGACATGGACGAGACGGAAAGGATACCAGTCGGTAAAACCGCGCTGCTCCAAGGTCACGGTCCAGCGGCCTTGGCCGTTTCGATAACGTAAAGGATAGCCGCGGAGCCCATTCTCACCACCGAGTAAAATCTCGTTATCAAGATCGAGCTTTTCGCCCGAATCGATTTCGGCGCTCGCGAAAAACAGGCGGCGATCGGACTGACGGTGATAGTACCGGGCCGATGCCGAGACCTTCGCATTTCGTAATCCATCTTCCTCGTAACGCGCGCCGAGACTGCCGGCGATGAACAGACTGCTTTTCGAATCGAGCTCGTAGCCTTTATGCAGCTCACCGGAGAGCAACCAGGCATTACGGTCCGAGCCCCAGGACTCGAGCGAACGACCGAGACGACCTCGGACTCGCCAGCCGTACTGGAAGTCCTCGTTACGCTCGATCTGATCGCGGTTGCGTAACACACGAAAATCATCTTCGATCCACTCGAACTGCGCCCACGGATAGACGAAACGGCGATCGCTCGGAATCGTGAACAGAGGACGATCAAGCTCTGCACGATCGAACTGCGTCGATTCGTCGGATACGCCAAAGGTCCAGCGAGTCACCGATCCCTCACGAAGTCCGGCTGATCGACCAAGATAGAGAGTTTTGGTCGCCGACTCGCGTCGATACCTTCCTAGCAGCTCGCCGTCGTTGTAGCGAGGATCGATCCGTTCGTCTTTGAACCAAAAAGCGCCGTACGCCTCGCGTGTATCGAGTGCGTAGAACGGCCTCTCCAACAGCGCTCTCTGGGCGCCACCATCACTAAAGTCGGAATGCTCCAGCTCTAAGGACCACCACCCACTGCCGATTTGATTGTCGATATAGCGAAAAGACTGAATATCGCGATCGACTTCGTTCTGCTGCTTCACACTGACTTGCGTGCCACGGCCGAACAAATTCAATTCCTCGAATTCGATACCGCTCGTCGATTTTCCGCCCTTGCGCCCAAATGAAACGCCTGGGTTCAAGGTCCACACGTCGCGGGTGACAACCTCGAGATCGACAATGCCATCGGCGTAGCGAATCGGCGTAATCGTGGCATCGTAGAGATAGCGCGTATCACGCAGTAGCCGCTCAGACTCGCGCACGACCGACTCACGATAGAGATCTCCGCTGCGTACAAGCAAGCGATCCAACACCGTGGATTCCTTCGTGTTGATGTGCCAACGA
>JALRHE010000101.1 GCA_023253235.1 Steroidobacteraceae bacterium | reverse complement strand
CGTGAAGCGCCTGGAAGAGGAACGCACCTCGCCAGGCGGTATCGTCATCCCCGACAGCGGCATGCTCTGGCGAATCGCTGAAACCGAGCACATCAGTATTTTCGGCACGAGCCCAAAATACCTCGCCGCGTTGGAGAAGGCAGGTTATCGCCCGCGCGAACGCCACTCGCTACCGGCGCTGCGCACCTTGCTCTCGACCGGTTCACCGCTGTCGCCCGAAGGATTCGATTTCGTCTACAACGACATCAAATCCGATGTGCAGCTCGCGTCGATCTCCGGTGGCACGGATATCATCAGCTGCTTCGCGCTGGGACAGCCCTTCGCTGCCGTACGCCGTGGCGAAATGCAATGCGCGGGACTCGGCATGGCGGTCGATGTGGTCAATGAAAAAGGTGAGTCTTTGCCACCGGGCGAGAAAGGCGAACTGGTTTGCCGCCAGCCTTTCCCTTCCATGCCGCTCGGCTTCTGGGGCGATACTGATGAAACGCGCTACCGCGCGAGTTACTTCGAACGCTTCCCGGGGGTTTGGCATCACGGCGATTACGCCGCCCGCACGGCAACGGGCGGATTCATGATCTTCGGGCGTTCCGATGCGGTCCTGAACCCCGGTGGCGTCCGAATCGGTACGGCCGAGATTTATCGACAGGTCGAACAACTACCGGAGATTCTCGAATCTCTGTGTATCAGCCAGGAATGGCAAGACGATGTGCGCATCGTGCTGTTCGTCAAACTGCGCGCAGGTGTCGAGCTCGATGACTCTCTGCGGCAACGGATCCGCGATCATATTCGAAGCCACACGACACCGAGGCATGTACCGGCCAAGATCCTCGCGGTCGCCGACATCCCGCGCACCATCAGCGGCAAGATCGTCGAACTCGCGGTTCGCAATGTCGTACATGGTTTGCCGGTTACCAACACCGAGGCGCTCGCCAATCCGGCCGCACTCGATCTGTTCCGGGACCTTGCCGAGCTACGCAGCTGACGATGTCGCACGACACTCTGCTGCAACTCTATCGATCGACGCTGCGGGAGTCCGGTCATACGGAAGATCCGAAGCAGCGCCACGCTCTGCAATCCTTCGCTCGTTTGCGCAGCGAACTGCTCGACCGTGAAACGAGCGCCTGGCAGCGACTCGGCACTCAACTCGGCCTCACCAAACCCCCAAGACCCGCTCGGGGTCTTTATCTTTGGGGCAGCGTCGGCCGCGGTAAAACCTGGCTCATGGATCTTTTCTACGAGAGCCTGCCGTTCAAGGAAAAGCGCCGCGCCCACTTTCACCGCTTCATGCAATCGGTGCACGCCGGACTGCGACGACACCGTGAAATGGAGGATCCACTGCGCGCGGTGGCCGCTGATCTCTCATCCGAGGCTCGGGTCATCTGCCTCGATGAGTTGTTCGTCACCGATATCGCCGATGCCATGCTGCTAGCCGGACTGTTCTCGCATCTACTCGAGCGCGGTGTAGCCCTGGTCTTCACGTCGAACGTACCGCCATCGGGACTTTATCGCGATGGCCTTCAACGTCAGCGATTTCTGCCCGCTATCGATCTGCTAGAGCGGCATTGTGAGATCGTGACCCTCGATGGCGATACGGACTATCGCCTCCGACAACTCACGCAGCGATCGATCTATCTCGACAGCCGTGACGCCGGAACCCCCACAGCGCTGGAGAAACTCTTCGCGCAATTGAGCGACGGATCCCACCTCGAGGCTCACTCCATCGAAATCGAGGGGCGGAATATCCCGGTGGTTAAGCTCGCTGAGAGCGTCGTTTGGTTCGAATTCACGGCTCTCTGCGACGGGCCACGAAGTCAAAAT
>JALRHE010000100.1 GCA_023253235.1 Steroidobacteraceae bacterium | reverse complement strand
ACTCCGATGTCGGGTCGAGTATGATTTCCGCCATGAATACCCATCAGCTGAAAGCCATTTTGGGGGCGGGGCTTGCCGCGCTCGTATTGACCATGACGGCGAGTGCAGAGCCGGCGCAGGGACGTGTCATCGAGTCGGCCGAAGGTTTTTCCGTGTTGCCCACTCGCGAACGAGTCGAGCCTGAGAATCGCATGGTGCGTGAGCGTCTCGAGACTTTGCTGCCACGTTTGATGGCCGAGACCGATCTCGACATGTGGCTCGTGATCAATCGAGAGTACGCCGAAGATCCGGTGTATTTCACGCTTGTGCCGCACCCGAGTTTCGCGGCTCGTCGCACGACGATGCTGGTGTTCCACCGCAAAGCCGATGGCACGGTGGATCGACTGTCCGTGAATCGATACCCGCTTGGCGAGCCCTATCAGTCCGCTTGGGCGGGTGGGGACCTCGATGCCCAGTGGAAGGCGCTCGGCGAACTCATCGTCAGTCGCAATCCGAAGCGCATCGGTATCAACGTCTCGCGCGAGTGGCCGGTGGCCGATGGCCTGACCGCCGCCTTGCACGATCGATTGCGCGAGGTTTTGCCTGCCGAGTTCTCGTCTCGCCTCGTTCCGGCGGAATCTTTGGTGATCCGCTGGCTCGAAACCCGCGTCGATTCGGAACTTGAGGTATATCCCCATATCGTCGGTATCGCGCGCGGCGTGATTGCCGAGGCGTTCAGCTCGCGGGTGATCACACCCGGGGTCACGAGTACGCAGGATGTCGCGTGGTACATCCGTCAGCGCTTCGAGAGTCTGGGGCTGCCGATCTGGTTTTTTCCCGACGTGAACCGCCAGCGTCAGGGTGTGCCCTGTGAAGCCGATGCGCCTTTCTGTGGTGGCAGTGGCGTCATCGAGCCGGGCGACGTGCTGCATACCGATGTCGGTATTTGTTACCTCAAGCTCTGCACCGATACGCAGGAAATGGGCTACGTACCGCGTCTCGGTGAAACCGATGTTCCTGCGGGTCTACAAGCGGCGATGCAAACGGGTAATCGCTGGCAAGATCTGTTGACCGACAACTTTGCGACGGGTCGTTCAGGTAACGAAGTGCTCTCGCGCACCCTAGCGGCCGCGCAGAAGGCTGGTATCCAATCGAGCGTCTACAGCCACGCGCTCGGTATGTTTGGTCACGCGCCGGGCCCGACGATTGGTATGTGGGATAACCAAGGCCCGACGGCCGTGCAGGGTGACTGGCCGCTGTATCCGAACACCGTCTATGCCATCGAAGGCAACATCAAGCAGCCGATCGCGGAGTGGGGTGGGCAACTCGTGCAGATGAAGCTCGAACAGAGTGCGCTCTTCAATGGCGAGCGGGTGATTTATTTGGCCGGTCGTCAGACCCGCTGGCACGTGGTCCGTTGATCGCCGATAGCGAATTCATGCGCGAGGCCCTTGAGCTCGCGCGATCGGCAGCGCTTTCAGGCGAGGTGCCCGTAGGTGCGCTCGTTGTACAAGGCGAGCGCGTGATCGGTCGCGGGGCGAATCGTCCCATCGGTGGTTGCGACCCGACGGCGCATGCTGAGATCGTCGCGCTGCGTGATGCGGCGCGTCACCTTGGCGATTATCGCTTGGGTGGCACCACGCTCTATGTGACGCTCGAGCCCTGCATCATGTGCGCTGCCGCACTAGTACACGCCCGCGTCGATCGCGTGGTGTTTGGTGCCTGGGACCCCAAGGCGGGCGGTGCAGGCAGCATTGCGGATGTCTTCAATATTCGTGAGTTGAATCACCGTGTGGACGTGTTTGGCGGTGTGCTCGCTGATGAATGCGGTACGCTGCTCTCTGATTTCTTTCGCGCACGGCGATCATGAAAAAACCGGCTACTTTGACCGAGGGGTCCATTCCCCGGACCTTGTTCATCTTCACCTTGCCGATTCTGCTCGGCAACGTGTTGCAGTCGGTCAACGGATCGATCAACGCCATCTGGATCGGTAAGTTTCTCGGGGCTGCTGCACTCACCGGGGCCAACAACGCGAATATCGTGATGTTCCTGCTGCTCGGTGCGGTGTTTGGCATCACGATGGCCTCGACCGTGTTGATCGCGCAGAACGTCGGCGCGGGCAACCTGCCAGAAGCGAAGCGAGTCACGGGCACGAGCGCCACGTTCTTCCTGACGCTGGCGGTGATCATCGCTGTGTTTGGGTTCTTCGCCGCACCGTCGGTGCTCGCGTGGATGGGAACGCCCGGCGATGCGATGGGTTACGGCATCGATTACCTGCGGGTGATGTTTGTGTCGATCCCGGCGTCGTACGCATTTTTCTTCATCAGTGGCGCGTTGCGTGGCGCGGGTGACTCCAAGACGCCCTTCCAATTCCTGTTGATGGCGGTGGTCCTCGATATCGCACTTAACCCGCTCTTCATCTTTGGTTGGGGGCCTGTCCCTGCCTTCGGGATCGCGGGATCGGCCTTGGCAACGCTCGTGTCACAGACGCTTTCTTTGCTGATGTTGCTGCGACACATCTATCGCACTCGTAATCCGCTCGCTATCCATGCGGAGGAGAGATCGTTGCTCGCGATCGATACCACGATCGTGAAGACGCTCATCTTCAAAGGCATTCCGATGGGCCTGCAGATGATCGTGCTCGCACTGAGCATGGTGCTCTTCTTACGCGTGGTGAATCGTTACGGCTCGGATATCGCTGCCGCGTTCGCCGCCGATATGCAGCTGTGGACTTATGTGCAGATGCCGGCGCTCGCTCTCGGCGCGGCGGTCTCGTCGATGGCGGCGCAAAACATCGGTGCGGGTCTATGGCAGCGCGTTTCGTCGGTCGCGCGTTACGGCATCGGATTCAACTTCATCCTGACGGGCGTACCGGTGGTGTTGATCTACCTGGCCGAAACGCAGGCCGTGGGTTTGTTTCTGCCGGCGGACAGCCCCTCGCGCGATATCGCCGTCCACATCAACCACCTGATCCTGTGGTCATTCCCCCTGTTCGGAATCTCGATGGTGCTATCCGGCGTGGTGCGGGCGGCCGGCGCTGTGATCGCGCCACTCGTGGTGTTGTTTCTGGCGCTGCTCGTCGTACGAATGCCCCTGGCGGAGTACAGCGTTCTACATGTCGGCATCGATGGCGTTGGGTGGAGCTGCTCGATCTCGGCGATCGTCGCGGCGACGCTATCGTCGGGCTATTACTTGGCGGGTACTTGGCGCTCGGCTCGAATGATGTCCTCGCCCGCCGGCGGTTGAGTGTCGCCGAAGCGCTGTTCGAGCAACTCGCGATATTGTTGAACGCGATCGACGAGCAATCGCGTCTCCCAGCCACGCGCATAGCCGTTCTTCACCTGCAGATACCAAAACTCATCCGAGAGTAACGTCAGGCGTTCGCGCACGTCGATCCAGCGATCCGCGTTACCGCCTTGGCGCGCCGTCAGCACGCGCGCATCTTCGAGATGACCATAGCCCATGTTGTAGGCGGCGACCGCCATCCAGGTGCGATCTGGCTCGCGAATGCGATCGGGAATGGTCGCGCGTAGCTGCGCTAAATATCGAGCGCCCGAGAGGATGCTCTGCT
>JALRHE010000056.1 GCA_023253235.1 Steroidobacteraceae bacterium | reverse complement strand
TGCCTCGCTGCGGATCATTGACCGTGACGCACTGGCGGACGTTGTAGCCCTCGACGTCGAACAGTTTGCGGTCCGCTTCGCCGGGTACGCGGGCGAAGCCCTCGCCATGGAAGTAATAGATCGTGGGCGTGTTATCGACGGCACCGCACTGGATCTTGCGACCGACCAAATTTGCCCCCTCGGGGGTGGCGAGGTCGATTTTTTTGGCCTTGGCTGCGCCGAGTGCAGCGGGGCCGGTGAGGCTGATCGCGACAGCCGCTGCCAAGGCAGACAGCGCGGCGAGTGAACGATTACGAATCATCTGGCGTCTCCCAAAGAAAGGACGCCGACGATCATACCGACTAATCGTGTTTCAGATACTTGGTGACGCCAGGATCGATACGAGAGACCGGCACGCGATCACGAATGAGCTCCGACATGATTCGTTCGGTGTAGGCCGCGAGATCGGCTGCGCGGACCGAGGCCTGTTCCGGCGTGTCGACATGCTTTTCGACCGCATCGGCGGGTAGTACTTGGCGACTGGCGAGCTCCGTTTCGAGCGTAGCGAGACGCTCGCGTAGCAGGTAGACCTCGGCGGTCAGTGCCATGATGGCGCCAACGGCGTTGTCCATCGGAACATCGTGCAGGAAATCCGGCTCGGTGTCGGTGACGGGGCCCTGCAGGGATGCTTTGAATTCGCTCATCGGTGGTCGCTCATTTCTCGAAGACGTAGAGATTCCAGTGATTGGCATTGATCGGTGCGCGACCCGGTCGTTTGACCGATCGATTCAGGCGCTCGAACGGTGTGATCGAGGTGCGACTGAAGCCGGCTTGTTTTGCCCAAGTCTCGATCGGCGTGTCATACCAGGGCGTCGAATACGTTTCGTTATTGGTCCACGCGTGCGATCGCTGCAGTACGTTCTGAAACGGATCGCCAGGGCGCAAATGGAACTCGTGACCCGCGAAGATGCCGCCGGGTTTGAGCACTCGGACGACCTCGCGCAGCAGTGCCGGCGTATGAGCCGGCGGTAACTCGTGCAACATGAAATTGAAGAACACGAGATCGAAGTGATTGTCCGGATAGTCGAGGTGTTCGAGATCTTGCTGCGAGAGGTAGAAGCGGAATCCGTGCTCGAGCGCGCGTTGATGTGCGACCTTCAAGCAGGGCGCCGACAGATCGACACCGTGACACTCCGATTGTGGATTGCGTTGCTGCCACGTGACGAGCGCAGCGCCATGCCCCGTACCCCAATCGAGCACACGCTCGTAGCGACGCTCGGGTAATGAATCGAAGAGGATGTGATAAATGCCGTTCGGGTCTGCGTGCGCGGGCACCGTCGTGCGACGTCCGATCTCGTAGGCCAAGCCATCGAGATCGTCATGCGCTACACCGCCAGTATGCTGGTGGAATGGCACGAAGCGAAAATATTCGGGCAGGGTCAGATCTGGGTTGAGTCGCAACTGATCCGAGGCTGTGACTGCACTCTCGTTCAGTTCGTGCACCAGACGATCACGCTGCGATTCGAGTAGAGCGAAGATGCCAAGATACGGGCGGTGATATTTGAAGCGCTGCAGATTGCGATACGCCCAGTTGTAGAGCTGGAACTCAGGCAGATCGTCGAGAACGGCCTCGGCCGCCCGCCAATCTTTCGGCGCTCTTTCCCCGGTCAAGCCGCGCTGTTCGCAGGCGCGCTCGTAGGAGTCGTGCATCTGTCCGACCAGAGGGCCTTCCATGTAGTTTCGAGCGGCACGCAGAAAAGCGTGATAACTGCGGAAGTCTCGGCTCTCTTTGGCATGCGCAGACATCGACATCACTCCAGATAGGCGTAGCCGTTGAGCTCGCCTTCATAAAATCGCTTGAGCGCCTGACTCTCGGCTACTGTCATGCGGCCATCGCGAATGGCACGTTCGCAATCGCGAGCGAGCGCCGGGTATAGCTCGGCCACATCGTACTCCATATATTCGAGCACTCGATTGGCGGTGTCGCCCATGACCACCTCGTCGATGCACCAAGTGCCATCGTCGGCGAGTCGGATGTGCACCACATGGGTATCACCGAAGAGGTTGTGCAGATCGCCCAACGTCTCTTGGTATGCGCCGACTAAGAACGCGGCGAGGTAGTACTCTTCGCCGATCCGATAGTCGTGTAGTTCGAGCGTGCGCTTTACTTCGCGGTGACTCACGAAACGATCAATCTTGCCATCCGAGTCGCAGGTGATGTCGGCGAGGACGGCGCGACGCTGTGGGCATTCCTCTAAACGGTGAATGGGCATGATCGGAAAGAGTTGATCGATCGCCCAGCTATCCGGCAGCGATTGGAACACCGACATGTTGCAGAAATAGATGTCGGACAGAATGTTCTCGAGATCTTCGAGTTCTTCGGGCGTCTCTTCGAGCTTGCGCGCGTGGTCGCGAATCTTGGCGCAGGTTGCCCAGTAGAGGCGCTCGGCCAAGCCACGAAACTCGAGCGACAACAAACCGAGTTTGAACATCTGTAGACACTGTTCGCGAGCCGTGAGCGCATCGTGCCAGCACTCCACGAGCGTGCGGTCACTCACCTCACGATAAGCACCGATCAGGTCTTGCACGGGTTGCGGCAGTGGTCGATCGGTGTATTGCTGATCTTCGCGACCCGTGACGTGGAACTGATCGAGCGCCGAAGTGCCGAGCGTATTGAAGATGAGCACGCTGTGATGTGCGGCGATCGCGCGGCCCGATTCGCTGACGATCACCGGATGATCGATACCCCGTGCGTTGCAGACGCTGGCCACGCGGTAGACCACATCGCTCGCATACTCCTGCATGTCGTAATTCATCGACGAGGCGTAGTTGGTGCCAGACCCGTCGTAATCGACGCCGAGACCGCCACCGACATCGATATATTCGAGCCCCGCTCCGAGGAGCTTGAGTTCAGCATAGACGTGCGCGAGCTCGTTGATCGCTTCTTTGACGCGACGAATGTCCTGCAGTTGGCTGCCTGGATGGCAGTGCACGAGCTTCAGACAATCGAGCATGCCACGCTGCTTGAGCACCTCCACCGCTTCGAGGATTTCGGTGATGAAGAGGCCGAACTTCGACTTCTCGCCGGCTGAATCACGCCAGCGACCGGAGCCTTCGCTCGCGAGCTTCACGCGGATGCCTATCTTGGGCTTCACGCCGAGGCGATCGGCATGTTTGAGGATGAGATCGAGCTCAGAAAAGTTTTCGACGACCGGCACGATCGTGCGACCGAGTTTGGTCGCGAGCATCGCGGTCTCGATGTAGCTATCGTCCTTGAAGCCGTTGCAGACGATGAGTCGGTCCGGTGAGTTCTCGGTCATCGCCATTACGGCGAGCAGCTCCGGCTTACTGCCAGCCTCTAGGCCGAAACCGAACTCGGCGCCATAGCGATACACCTCTTCGACGACGAGGCGTTGCTGATTCACCTTGATCGGAAAGACGGCTGCATATCGGTTGCGGTAGTCGTTCTCGGCGATGGCGCGTGCGAACGCCTCGTTCAACTTGCGCAAGCGATGGGCGAGGATGCCGGAAAAGCGCACGACGACCGGTGTCGTCAATTCACGGGCCTTCAGGCCCTGCACAACTTCAAATAAATCGATCTCGCGACCGGGGACTTGCTCAGGACGCACGGTGACATGGCCAGCATCGTTGATGCCGAAGTAACCATGACCCCAAGCGTTGACGTGGTAGAGCTCGACCGAATCGGTCACCGACCAGGCGGGTTTGTTCAAGATGCAGCAGCTCCTGTAGCGACCGGGCGCGATGGATCACGAACCCACTCACTCCATGAGCCGGTGTAGAGGCGAGCTCCGTGGATACCGAGTGTCTCGAGTGCCAGCAGATTAAGGCATGCGCTGACGCCCGAACCGCACATGGTGACGACTTCGTTCGCGGGGCGGCCTTGTAGCGTTTTCTCCCATCGGGCGCGTAGTTCCGCCTCGGGCAACCAAGTGCCGTCAGCGGCGAAGTTGCTCGCAAAGGGATGATTGACCGCGCCGGGCACATGCCCGGCGACGGGATCCATGGTTTCGTTCTGTCCGGCGTATCGATCGGCACCACGCCCATCGACGACATGCAGGCGATGTGATTCGACGGATTCGAGAACGTCATCCACCGTCACGACCCAGTTCTGCTGCGGTCGCGCGACGAAGTTGCCAGCTGCGCGTGTGGTCGTTTCGGTGGTGAGCGTGCGAGCACTCGCCGTCCAGGCGGCGAGCCCGCCACGCAACACGGCAACCGATTCGTGCCCAAGCCAGCGGAATAACCACCACGCCCGGGCGGCGTACACACCGCTCGCTTGGTCGTGCACGACAATTTGGGTGTCGTTGTTGATTCCCCATCGGCGCGCGAGCGCGGCGAAGGCTTCGGGCGCCGGCAGCGGGTGTCGCCCTGAGGTTGCGGTCGGCGGGGCGGCAAGATCGCGATCGAGGTGCGCATATTGCGCGCCTGGAATGTGCCCAGCGGCAAAGCCCGCTTCGCCCCAAGTCGGGCGGGTCAACTCAAAACGGCAGTCGATCACCACCCAGTGCGGATCGTCCAAGTGGGCGGCCAGGGTGTCGACGTCGACCAAAGTGCGAAGTGTCATGAGACCTCCGTGGGGGGCAGGCGCGAATTCTCCGACCAGACCGTTACCGTTACAATCCCGCGATGGCGATTGATCTCTATTGGGCGAGCGGCTGTCCTTACTCGTGGCGGGTGCTGCTGGCGCTCGCGCACAAGCGGTTGCCTTTCCAAGGGCATCGGCTACAGCTCGAGTTTCAGGAGCAGAAATCGCCACAGATGCTTGCCATGAACCCGCGAGGTCGGGTTCCGGTGCTCAAAGATGACGGCTACGTGGTGTTCGAGTCGGTGGCCGTGCTCTATTACCTCGACCGCAAGTATCCCGAGCCCTCGATTTTCGGCCGAACTCCCGAAGAGGCCGCGGTCATCCTACGCGTGATCGAGGAGTTTCAGGCGTATACCGAGCCGCACATTATGGGCATCTGCCGAACCCTGCTCGGATCGTCGAGCCCGGCTGACGAAGAGCGCCCCTTGTCGCGTGATGCTTTGACCGACGCCATGCACGTCGTGGCTCGGGAAGCGCGCACCATCGAGATGCGCGTCTCGCGTTTCGATTGGATCGTAGGCGAAGACTACAGTGCCATCGATATGGTGATCTTCCCGGCGATCCAATTGCTCCGTCGTGCCCTGACACGACCGGAAGCGCAAGATTTGGCGGGACGTTTCTTGCCAATCGAGGCAAACTACCCGGCCCTCGGCCGGTGGTTGCAGCGCATCGAATCCTTGCCGGGGTACGATCAAACCGTGCCACCGTCTTGGCGCATCGGCTAACAGCCGTTTTTCATTCTCCAAGGAGCATCATGAGCGATCACAAGGTTCACGTTAATTTTTCTGGCCGTATCGTTTTTGTGGGTTTTGGCAGTATCGGGCAAGGCGTCTTGCCGTTGATGATGCGACACATCGGCACGAGCGCCGATCGCATCACCATTGTCTCTGCCGATGAGCGCGGTATCGAAGTGGCGCGTCACTTCGGTGTGAAGTTCATCATCGAACCCGTCAAGCCGGAGAATTTGCGTACCTTGCTCGAGCCGCTCGTTGGCGAGGGTGATTTCCTCGTCAATGTCTCGGTCGATGTCTCTTCGATTGCGCTGGTACAGTTTTGCCAAGAGCGCGGTGCGTTGTATCTCGACACCTGCATCGAGCCCTGGCCGGGTGGTTACACAGACAAGAGTGTGCCGGCTGCGCGTCGCACCAACTACGCGCTGCGTGAAGCGGCGCTCGCTTTGCGCGATGGCAGCAAGGGCGGCCCCACTGCCGTACTGACGCACGGTGCGAATCCGGGTCTCGTGTCCCACTTCGTCAAGAAAGCCTTGCTTGATATCGCGGCGGCGACGGGAGTGAAGACCGATGAGCCGACCTCGCGTGACGGTTGGGCGGCGCTCGCGAAAAAGCTCGACGTGAAAGTCATTCATATCGCCGAGCGGGACACGCAGGTGTCGCCCGTTCGTAAGCGTGTGGATGAGTTCGTCAATACTTGGTCGGTCGATGGTTTCGTCAGCGAAGGCTGTCAGCCCTGCGAACTCGGTTGGGGTTCGCACGAGCGGCATTTTCCGGCCGACGGCAATCGCTACGATTTCGGGCGCGGATCTTCCATTTTTCTCTCGCGCCCGGGCGCGGCGACCCGCGTTCGAACCTGGACTCCGAAGGCAGGACACTTCCACGCTTTCGCGATCACCCATGGCGAGTCGATTTCAATTTCCGACTACCTGACCGTCAAAGAAAGCGATGCTGTGAGTTATCGACCGACGGTGCACTACTCCTACCATCCTTGTGATGATGCGGTTCTGTCGGTGCATGAATTCGTCGGGCGCAACTACGTCATGCAGAGCAAGCAGCGCATCCTGATGGATGAAATCTCTTCGGGCGGTATCGACGAACTGGGCGTGCTGTTGGCAGGCCATGCCAAAAATGCCTACTGGTATGGTTCGCAACTGTCGATCGACGAAGCTCGCAAGCTGTGCCCGTTCAACAATGCAACCAGTTTGCAGGTGTGTGTATCCGTCCTGTCGGGCGTGATCTGGGCGATGGAGAACCCTCGGCGCGGTATCGTCGAGCCCGACGATATGGACTATCGCCGCAATCTCGAAATTTGCATGCCGTATCTCGGCCCGGTCGTCGGCGAGTTCACCGACTGGAATCCGCTCACGGGCCGCGAGAGCTTGTTCACGGAAGATCTCGATCGCGAGGATCCGTGGCAGTTCAAGAACGTGCGGGTGGTTTGACGCCCGTGTAATCGATCGCGAGGATCACGAAGAGACGCCGACCTGTCGGCGTCTCGACGTGAACCTCGTCGTCGAGGCGCTTGCCGAGCAGGGCTCTTGCAAGCGGTGAATCCATGCGGATGTAGCCAGGCGCGAGATCGAATT
>JALRHE010000036.1 GCA_023253235.1 Steroidobacteraceae bacterium | reverse complement strand
CGTTTCGTGCGGTACGCCTTGGTCCATCAAAGCGAGGCTCAGCGTCTCGATACGATCGACGAACACATGCAGCACCACATCGTCGTGCGCGGTCGCCGTGCCGGTTAAAACGGGGCCGACGAGTCGTGGTTGGAATTGTTTCAGGCGATACATGACATCCAGCGCCACGGCGCGCTGTGATTGCAGTGTCTCGACATGAGATTCACCACCGAATAGGCGCTGATATTCCTGTAGCGCCGCTTCGATTTCGGTGTTTCGGGGTAGCAGCGAGCCATCGACGACACCATAGCGTTCTGCGGCCTTGCGTTTGGCCAGCAGGAAGTCGCGTACGCCATGCTCGGCCATGATTCTGGCAGCCTCCTGCGCCAGTGCTCGGCGCAGATGTTCGGCGCGCACCGGCAACTTCTTCAAAAGAGCGGCTCCGCCGACTCCTTTGGTTTCGATTCGTCACCCTTGGCCGGGTTGACGAGATCTTGCGATGCGCCCGCGGGCAGTCGATCCAGCATGAACGTTTCGAAGATCGCATCACGATCATCGGCGCCGGCCACTTCGCCTGTGGCGGGCGAGATACGCACCTGCACGAGACCCTCGGGCATGGGCCAGCTTCGTACGGGAGTCCGCGCCAAGGCTACGCGCATGAAATCCACCCAGATGGGTACTGCGGTACGACTGCCTTCCTCGCCTTCACCCAAAGGCTTCGACTGGTCGAAACCCACCCAAACGCTCGCGACAAGATCCGGGTTGTAACCGTTGAACCAGGTATCGCGAGCCTCGTTGGTCGTGCCCGTCTTGCCGGCGAGATCGTTACGACCGAGAGCCAGTGCTCGACGTCCTGTGCCGCGCGTGATGACCTCGCGCAGCATGTCGGTCATGAGCCAAGCGTTCTGAGCGCTGATGACGCGGGGGGCGATTTCATTCGGCGCCTTATTGCACTCGCCACTGTTCGAGGCGGCACCGCCGTTTTCTTCTGCGCCGCGAACATCGACAGCCGTCGCGGCAGGCAGTTGGTCGGCGCAGCCCGGCGTGACCACACGCGGCTTCGCTTGGAACACCACCTTGCCCTGCGGATCCTCGATACGCTCGATGAAATAAGGCTGTACGCGGTATCCGCCGTTGGCGAACACGGTGTACCCAGCTGCCACCTGCAAGGGTGTGGCGCTCAATGTTCCTAAGGAGAGCGTCAGGTTACGCGGCAACTTGCTGCGTTCGAAGCCGAAGCGTTCGGTGTAACTCATGGCAGGTGCCATGCCCACCGCCTGCAACACTCGAATCGACACCAAATTCTTTGATTGCACGAGTGCTTCACGAAGGCGCGTCGGACCGCTGAACTCTCCACTCGAGTTTTCTGGGCGCCAGGCTTCTTCCATATTCGGATCGTCGACCACGAAGGGTGCGTCCATCACGATGGTCGAGGGCGTGAAGCCATATTCGAGCGCGGCCGAGTAGAGAAAGGGCTTGAATCCAGAGCCCGGCTGACGTTGTGCTTGGATAGCACGGTTGAATTTTCCGGCCTTGGCATCGAAATAATCGAAGCCGCCGACGAGGGCACGAATGGCGCCGTCGCGGGGCGCGAGTGCGACGAGCGCCGAAGCGGCTTCGGGTATCTGCGCAAGCATGATCTTGTCGCCATCCGCTGCGACGTAGACGATATCGCCGGGTTGCAGGATGTCGGACGCTTTCTTCGGAGAGGGTCCGAGTTTGCGACCCGTTTTCGCTCTGGCCCACGACATTCCGTCCCAGGGCATCGTCACGTTGCCTAGATCGCGGGCGTGCAGACGAGCTTCCTTTTCTGAGACGGCGATGACGACGGCAGGGCGCAAGGGCCCGCTCGATGCGTAATCGTCTAGCAGCGACTCGAGTGCATCGGGCGCACCGGATGCAGGCAGGGATTTATTTGCGAGCGCGCCGCGCCAGCCGTGGCGCCGGTCGTAATCGAGCAAACCTTCGCGCAGCGCCGCATTGGCCGCCGTCTGCATTGCCGGGTTGATCGTGGTGTAGATCTTGTAGCCTTCGTTCTGCGCCGCTGCGCCGAAGCGTTGTACCAATTCGAGGCGCGCCATCTCCGCGACATACGGCGCCTCGACGTCGAAAGTCTTGACGTGTTCGCGCGCGCGGACGATCTCTCTCGCGGCGCGTTGTTCGGCTACCGGGTCGATGAAGCCGAGCTCACGCATACGTCGCAATACGTAGCCACGACGCTCGGCCGCCGCTTTCGGATTGTTGATGGGGTTGTAGCGTGAAGGCGCCTGCGGAACTCGCGCCAGTGTGGCCGCTTCGGCCAAGGTGAGCTGTGCGAGTGTCTTACCGAAATAGAGATCGGCAGCCGCTGCAACGCCGTAGGCGCGTTTACCGAAAGGAATCACATTCAGGTAAAGACCCAGGATCTCTTCTTTGCTGAATTCGCGTTCGATGCGATACGTCAGGAACATCTCCTGACCTTTGCGGCGCCAAGTTCGATCGTTCGTCAGAAACAGATTCTTTGCTGTCTGCTGTGTGATCGTGCTTGCGCCTTCGAGTCGATAGCCTGGAATGAGGTTGACGATGATCGAACGCAGAATCGACTGATAGTCGAAGCCGGAGTGTTCAAAGAACCGATCGTCTTCAGCCGCGATGAAGGCTTGGCGGACGACGGGCGGAATTTGCTCGAACGAGACGGGTATTCGGCGTTGCTCGCCGATTTGCGCGATCGTCTGTCCGTCGCTCGAGTACACACGCAGCGGCACCTGTAGCTCGATCTGGCGCATCGCCTCGACACTCGGCAAGCTGGGGGCGAGGTAGAGGTAGGCACCGGAAATGCCAACCACGAGCAGGGCCGCCGAGCCGACGACCGCCGTGAGGCTCCAAAGCAGGATTTTCGACGCGGAAACTTTCACGGCGACGCGCATGTTACCGGAATGTCACGCGCTTGGCCGGTGCGGTAGGCTTGCCGTGCAGGCAGGATTCGACGGATGACGGCATCAAGCAACTTATTTCTCGTGGGACCGATGGGGTCGGGCAAAACGGCGGTGGGCAAGACCCTCGCTCGTCGGCTCCGTATGCCCTTCGTCGATACGGATGCGGAGATCGAACGTCGGACGGGCGTCGATATCCCGCGCATCTTCGACACCGAAGGTGAGGTCGGGTTCCGTCAGCGAGAGCGGGAAATCGTCGCCGAACTGACCGCCGCCGATGGGGTTGTACTGTCGACCGGTGGCGGTGCTGTGCTCGCCGCCGAGAATCGGGCCTATCTGCGAGAGCGCGGTACGGTGATCTATCTCGAGACCTCGATCGCTCAGCAAGTGGCGCGCGTGCGACGAGGGGAGAATCGACCGTTGCTGAGCGGTGTTGCGGACATGACCGCACGCGTCACCGAATTGATGAATCAACGGGCACCGCTTTACGCGGGTGTGGCTCATCTGACGGTCCGGACCGATGGGCGTCGGGTCACAGCGGTCGTCGATGAAATCCTACGCAGTCTCGGCGAACGCGAAGGTCAGGGTCGTATACTTCCCTCGTGAACCCGTCTTTACCCATGTCAGTAGTGCAAAGCACCTTGACCGTCACGCTCGGTGAGCGCAGCTATCCGATCCACATTGGCGCCGGTTTGTTAGGCGACGCCGGCTTGCTCGCGCGCGTCATGCCCGCTCGAAAGGTGGCACTGGTCACCAACGCCACTGTGGCGCCTTTGTACTCGGCGGCCATCAAAGCCGCGCGTGGTGAACGCGATCTCATCGAAATCGTGTTGCCCGATGGCGAATCCAACAAAACGTTGACGACCGTGTCGCGCATTCTCGATGTGCTAGTCGCCAATCGCTTTGCACGCGACGACCTGATCATCGCCTTAGGCGGCGGAGTGATCGGTGACATGGCCGGTTTTGCTGCTGCCTGTTATCAACGCGGCATCGGCTTCGTTCAGATCCCAACCACTTTGCTGGCACAGGTCGACTCATCAGTCGGTGGCAAGACGGGCGTCAATCACCCCGGTGGCAAGAATTTGATCGGCGCTTTTCATCAACCGCAGGCGGTGATCGCGGATACGGCGACGTTGTCGTCTTTGCCGCAGCGCGAGTTGTCGGCGGGCCTCGCCGAGGTCGTTAAATACGGCTTGATTTGCGATCGACCCTTCTTCGATTGGATCGATGCCCATACCACGGAGCTGCTCGCGCTAGAGCCCGAGGCTATCGCACGTGCGGTACGGCGCTCTTGTGAAATCAAAGCCGAGATTGTCGCTCGTGATGAGCATGAGCGTGGTGATCGGGCCTTGCTCAATCTAGGGCACACCTTTGGACACGCCATCGAAACGGTGACGGGATATTCGCGTTGGTTACATGGCGAGGCGGTCGGTGCCGGGCTCATGATGGCCGCGACCATGTCGCGCCATGCCGGTTGGATGTCCGCTGCCGATTGTGATCGTGTGGCCGACGTGCTGGCCCGTCTGCATTTGCCGACCCATGCAAAACCCGAGGTTGACGCCGAGCAAGCTCGTGCGGCGATGAGCATCGACAAGAAGGTCAAGGAAGGACGACTGCGTTTTGTTCTGATGCGCGGTATCGGACGAGCATTCGTCACGCACGACTATCCGCCATCCGCGTTGACGGCGACCTTGGAGGCACATTTCGCATGACGTTGGCGGCTTACGCGGCGCATGACGAGCATAGTCGCGGCCGTCAATTCAGCGAGCCTGCGCCGCACCTGCGCGGTGAGTTTCAGCGCGATCGCGATCGCATCATCCACTCGAATGCGTTTCGACGCCTCGTCTACAAGACCCAAGTCTTCGTCAATCATGAGGGCGACCTTTATCGCACCCGAATCACGCACTCGATGGAAGTGGCGCAGATCGGTCGTACGATTGCGCGTGCGCTGACCTTGCACGAGACGCTCACCGAAGCGATTTGTCTCGCCCACGACTTGGGGCATACCCCGTTCGGTCATGCTGGTCAGGATGCGCTCAACGAGTGCATGCGCGAATACGGCGGATTCGAGCACAACTTGCAATCGCTGCGCGTGGTCGATCTGCTGGAAGAGCGATACGCG
>JALRHE010000025.1 GCA_023253235.1 Steroidobacteraceae bacterium | reverse complement strand
ATCGTCGCGAAATTCACGGAACGGACGCAGCAGGCGCTGCGCCAACTCGGCACGCCGCGCTTGTCGCGCGGCATCCACCGACTCGCTCGGCTGGGAGTCGTCGATCTCTGCGCGCGATACCCCAAGGCGTTCCTGCAAGAGACGCTCGAGGGTATCGATACGATCGAAGGCGACCGCCAATTCGGTGCCGAGGATGACGTAGCCGTCGTACAACTGATCGATGGCCGGATCTGAAAAAACCTGCGGCCGGTGACCCTTGGGGAATTCCGGTGGCGGATGAATCGGGTCCGTCATGTCTACGCCTCGATGAGTTCGATCCATTCGCCGGCGGGACCCACACACACGCCCGCGCGACGGCCGTAGTAGGGGGCCTGCGGCAGGGCCCGCGGTGGTGCGATCCATTCGACCCCGGTGGGCCATGCGGTGACGGTGAACGACACCATGGAAATCGCGGGCGGGAGCTCACCCTCGACCGCCACTCGCGGCAGGGTGCCCGGCGGCATACGGTCGGCCTCGATGAACGACTGGCCCTGAAGCGTCAATGCGGCAAGGTCGTGCTTGGCATCGTCTGGCAGTCCGTGTGCTTTCGAGATCACAGAGATCACGGACGGTACGACGGCAGCCGGTGCGATGCCAAAGTGTCGAGAATAGAAATCGTTGATCGACGCGCAGGATTCGCCGCCCAAGATCACGATGAACACACGATCGACGTAGTGCTTCGGATCGGGCGTGTCGAACTCGGGCAGCTTTTCTTTGAACGACGTCAGGTAAATCGACTCCTTCGCCGGTCCGAGCGCCTGCATGGCGCGGATCTTGTCGGAAAACGACAAGTCGGCGGGTGGCCCGATGATGTCGAACGGCGAGCCGCTCAGACGAGCGGCAATGCCGTCGGTGTCTTGCACCATGAACTCGGCGGCATTCCAGCCCATGTGGCGAAAGGCCACGTAATCGTGGTTGGGACGACTCTCGACGAAGCGCAGGAAGGTTTGACCATCGCCGCCCGGTAACATCAACGCGTAGCGACGGCCCGCGAGATTCGGCAGTTTCCAAAGTTCTGCCTGCGCGGGCGACAAGCGGCCGTGG
Organism: Steroidobacteraceae bacterium; assembly: GCA_023253235.1. Classification (GTDB taxonomy): domain Bacteria; phylum Pseudomonadota; class Gammaproteobacteria; order Steroidobacterales; family Steroidobacteraceae; genus UBA964. The sequence continues at coordinate 3,106 of JALRHE010000025.1, read as the reverse complement.
TCGACCAACTGGTAGCCCAGATGCAGATGATACGAGTCGATCATGTGCTGCAACTCGGGCGCAGCGATCGTCACGCACGAAATGGGGCCCAAAGTGCTGCTCATCGAGGAAGACTCCGCAAGTAATCAAGCACATTGGCCAAAGACGCAACCTCGGCGTACTTGGCCTGCAAGTCGAAAAGGTTAGCCTCATGGGGGCCTGCGGCGCGATCACCGACGGCCTCACGCACCACGACGGGGACGAAGCCGTGCTGGCAACAGTCGACCGTGCTCGCACGAACGCAGCCACTGGTCGAGAGACCCGCGATCAGCACGGTATCCACACGCAACGCCGTTAGTGTCGAAGCTAGTGAGGTGCCAAAGAAGGCACTCGCATATTGCTTCGAAATCACCGTCTCACCTGCCATGGGCTCGAGGCCTTCGGCGAAGGCGGCCAGATCCGGATGGGCACCGGCTTCGAAACACGCGAGTGCCGGCACTTTCCGGAAAAACACGCCGCCGTCACGACCACCGGGTTGGTAGACCACGTTGGTGTGGATGATCGGAATACCGGCCGCGCGAGCGCCGTTCAGCAACGTGACGCAATCGGCCCGCGCTTGCTCGACGCCCGCATAGAGCGGGGAACCCGGCACGAGATAGGCGCGCACGAAATCGATCACCAAGAGGGCTGGGCGATTTCCGGGCGAGAGGCGCTGTCCGAAGCCGCCGCGAGCGTAGTTCTCCTGTAGCGATTCGCCGGCGGCCATCAGATGACCTTCGCGGTACGCAGTTGCGCGAGTCGTTCGGCGGTGTAGCCGAGCAACTTCGTGTACACCTCATCATTGTGCTGCCCGAGCTCGGTCGGCGCTGGTGTGCGAATGCTGCCCGGGGTTTCCGAGAATTTCGGCACCGTGTTCTGCATGCGAAGCTCGCCGAAGTAGGGATGCTGCGTCGTCACGATGGCATCGCGCGCCTTGAAGTGAGGATCGTCGAGCATCTCCGGCGCCCGATAGATCTGACCCGCTGGCACGCCGTACTGATCCATCAGTTCCAACACCTGCTTGGTGTTCATGGTCGAGGTCCACGCCTCGATCAAGCCATCGAGCAGCTTCTGATTGGTGCCGCGAGCCTGATGGTTGACGAAGCGCGCGTCCTTGGGCCACTCGTTCTGGCCCATGGCCTCGCAGAGACGTCCAAAGACCGTGTCCTGGTTCGCTGCGATCAGCACCAGACCATCGCTGGTCTTGTAGACGTTGGACGGGGCGACATTCGGCAGGATCGCGCCGGTGCGCTCGCGGATGTAGCCGGTCTTGTCGTACTCGGTGATCAAAGATTCCATCATCGCGAGCACCGCTTCGTACAAGGCGGAATCGACCACTTGTCCACGACCGGTCTTCTCGCGGTAGTGCAGGGCTGCGAGCGCGCCCAAGCACGCAAACGTGGCAGCCAACTCATCCCCGATGCTGATGCCCATGCGTGAGGGTGGCGTGGACGGATCACCGCAGACGTAACGCAAGCCGCCCATCGCTTCGCCCACGGCGCCGAAACCCGCGCGGTGCGAATAGGGTCCGTTCTGGCCGTAGCCGGATACGCGGATCATGATCAAACGCGGGTTGATCTTGCTGAGCTCCTCGTACCCGCAATTCCATTTTTCCATCGTGCCGGGTCGGAAGTTCTCGAGCACGAAGTCGGCTTCCTTGACCAATTCCTTCAACACGCGCTGGCCTTCTTCTTGGCGCATGTCGAGTGTGATGGCCTTCTTGTTGCGGGCGACGACGGGCCACCACAACGAGGGCTCGCCGGCCTTCTGGCGTCCCCAAACACGCAGCGGATCACCCTGGCCCGGCGGCTCGATCTTGATGACTTCGGCGCCTAGGTCGCCGAGTAGCTGACCGCAAAAAGGACCCGCCAACAACGTGCCCAACTCCAGCACGCGAAGATCGGAAAGGGGGCCACGCTTGAAATTCGGTTCGGCGGTCATGGTCGGTTACACCTCGGCTGACGAAAGATTCGAGTGAGCACAAATGCCCCGGGGTTTGTACCGAGTGACGATTGTCCGGTCAAGGACGCCTCGACGACCACACACGAGGCGGTTAACGGGGTTAGAATGGGTCGCGAACAGAACAGCACGGAGGTTCGATGTCGCGCGCGATCGAAATCGTGGAAGTAGGCCCACGCGATGGACTGCAGAGCGAGCCCGGCGTCATGCCGACGGCCGCCAAAATCGAATTTATCGAACGCTTGATCGACGCAGGGCTGCGTCGCCTCGAAGTCACCAGCTTCGTGAATCCCAAGAAGGTCCCCCAGATGGCTGACGCGGAGCAAGTGCTCGCCGGCCTGAACAAACGCGCCGACGTGCGTTACGTGGGTCTTGTACTCAATCGCAAGGGTTTCGAGCGCGCCGTCGCAGCAGGCTGCAACGAAATCGGCATGGCGGTGGTGGCGAGTGACACCTTCAACCGCCGTAATCAGGGCGTCGGCACCGATGAGTCCATCGCCGCTTGGCTCGAGATCGCCAAAGAAGCCCATGCCGTTGGGGTGCGTCCCCAGGTGACGGTATCCGCTGCGTTCGGCTGCCCGTTCGAGGGCGAGATTTCCGTCGATCGTGTGATCGAGGTTGCCAAACGTGTGGCCGAGGCGAACCCGTACGAGGTCGCTTTCGCCGACACCATCGGCGTGGGCGTACCGTCGCAGGTCACCGAGATTCTCACGCGTGCCCGCGAGGCACTGCCCGGCGTGCGTCTTCGCGCGCACTTCCACAACACGCGCAACACCGGTATCGCCAACGCGTATGCGGCCGTCGCGGCGGGCGTGTCGGCGCTCGATTCGAGCGCGGGTGGCATCGGCGGCTGTCCGTTTGCGCCAGCGGCGACGGGCAACATACCGACGGAAGATCTCGTCTACATGCTGCAGCGCATGGGCGTGTCGACGGGGATCGATCTCGACAAACTGCTCGCGACGGGCGAGTGGTTGCAACAAACTCTCGGTCGCAGCGTGCCTGGCATGTTGCTCAAGGCCGGTGGTTTTCCGAAGCCGTCCGCGCAAGCGGCATGACCGTTCGTCGGTTGATGTCGAGCGTCGAACGGATTGCAGAGCATGGGGTGAGGTCGGATACTTCGGCCTCCTTG
>JALRHE010000396.1 GCA_023253235.1 Steroidobacteraceae bacterium | reverse complement strand
TGACGTCCTCCAAGGCCAAACCCTTGGCACGCAACAAAACTAGCGTGTGATAGAGAAGATCGGCCGCCTCATCGATGATCTTGTTCCGATCGTCGGTCGTTGCCGCTAGCGCAAGTTCCACGCCTTCCTCACCCACCTTTTGCGCCACGCGCTGTGTGCCCGCGGCCAACAACTTGGCGGTGTAGCTCGAATCGGGTGCTTCGCTCGCCCGCTGCGCGATGATGTGCTGCAGGCGCGCGAGAAATCCGACTCCCGTGTTTTCGTCGCCGAAGCAGTTGGCGCTGCCGGTGTGACACACCGGGCCAGCAGGCTCCGCACGGGCGAGCAGGGTGTCACGATCGCAATCGGCCGTTAGCGAGACGAGTTTCAAGACGTTTCCGGAGGTTTCGCCTTTCTCCCACAACTGCTGTCGGCTACGACTCCAGAATACGAGCCGTTGGCGTTGCAAGGTTAGTTTGAGCGCCTCGCGATTCATCCAGGCGACCATCAATACATCGCCGCTATGCGCGTGCTGGACGACCGTGGTGATGAGCCCTGCGGCGTCAAACTTCAAGGTGTCGATATCCTTCTCTTGCAAGCTCATAAGCGCACCTCTATCTGCGCGAGTCGCAGGGCGTTTTTCAAATCCGGTATTGCGAGTTCGCCACTGTGAAACACGCTGGCCGCGAGCGCGGCATCGACGCGAGCTTCGTGAAAAACCTCGATGAAGTGCGCCGTGCTACCGGCCCCGCCTGACGCAACCAGCGGTACGCGACACTCGGCGCGTACCGTGCGTAGCTGAGTCAGATCGTAACCCCGGCGTACTCCATCGCTCGCCATGCAGTTGAGCACGATTTCGCCTGCGCCGCGATCTTGCGCCTCGCGCAACCAACTCAGCGTATCGCGCCCTGCGTCACCGGCACGCGTCGGGTCACCGGTATAGCGGTGCACACGGTAGCCCTCGGCGGTCGTTTCACTGTCGATCCCCACGACAACACATTGGGAACCGAACCGTCTTGCCAAAGCGTCGATGAGTGCCGGATTTTCCAGTGCGGGTGAGTTGATCGAAACCTTCTCGGCGCCGGCGTTGAGGATCGCCTCGGCGTCCACCACGCTGCGAATGCCGCCAGCGACGCAGAACGGAATATCGAGCACGCGTGCAATACGTTCCACCCAACTTCGATCAACCGATCGGCCTTCCGGGCTCGCCGTGATGTCGTAGAAGACGAGCTCATCGGCACCCGCGTCGCGGTATCGGATCGCGAGCTCGAGAATGTCGCCGACGATTCGATGGTCTCGAAACCGAACTCCCTTCACGACTTGGCCGTCACGGACGTCCAAACACGGAATGATGCGTTTGGCCAACATGCTCAGCCCTTCAACCATTGGCGCATTTGCTGCGCATCGATGCGGCCCTCTAGCAGCGCTTTGCCACTGATCGCGGCGGCGACACCGACGTCGTTTAGCGCATGCAGATCGGCGTTGTCGCGCACGCCACCCGAAGCCTGCCAAGCAATCATTGGAAAACGCTTGGCGCATTGCCGGTAGAGCTCGACATTGGGCCCCGCGAGCGCGCCGTCGCGGTCGATATCAGTGCACAAGACATGTCGAAGCCCGTGCGCTGCAAAGCGCTCCACCGCCTCGAAGAGACTAATGGTGGTCGCTTCGCGCCAGCCACGCGTCTGCAATTGCGGCACGCCACTCTGATCGAGCCGCACGTCGAAGGCGAGGCACACCCGCTCGGGACCATAGTCGCGTAACCACGCGGCCACTTCATCGGGTTGCTCGACTGCTGCACTTCCCACCACGACGCGCGCGACCCCGAGTGAGAGCAGTTCATCGACGGTGGCACGCTGCCGAACACCGCCGCCCACTTGAACGGAGAGACCAGTAACACCGGTCATTTGGGTAAGTGCGGATCGATTGGTGAGCTCGCCATCGCGTGCGCCGTCAAGATCCACGAGGTGCAGCCAACGGGCGCCGCGACTCGCATAATCCTGCGCTACCTCGATCGGCGAGCTAGCGTAAATCGTCTCGGCCGCGAAATCGCCCTTGAACAAACGAACACAGTGACCGCCGCGAACATCGATAGAAGGAATCAACAACATGTCGCACTCGGTCTCATGAGTTCAGAAAGTTACGCAAAATAGCGGCACCGACGGCTCCGGAGCGCTCGGGATGGAACTGCACACCGGCGATGTGGGCGCGTCGAACCACCGCAGCGATCGATTGCCCGTATTCGCTCGTGGCGACGACATCGGGAAGATGGCCCGACGCAAAGTAGCCGTGTACGAAATAACACCGATCCGTCGGTTGCAGCCCTGCGAGTAGGGGATCGGCGCGCAGGGCGTTCAAGGTATTCCAACCCATGTGTGGCGCAGGCAATTCGGGGCTGGCGGGTAGACGTTCGACCCGGCCCGTCATCAGACCGAGTGTATCCGTGTCGTCTTCGGCGGAGTGCTCGAACAGCAACTGCATGCCGAGGCAAATCCCCAGTAGCGGTTTCTCCAACTCACGCAGCACAGGGACGAGCCCCGCAGATCGCAGTCTCTGCATCGCCGCGCCGGCGGCGCCGACACCGGGAAGCAACACGCGTTCAGCCTGTCGAATGACCGTGGGATCGAGACTCACGGTCACGTCTGCGCCAAGGCGCTGTAGTGCGTATCGCAAAGAGGCGAGGTTGGCTCCGCCGGAATCGATGACGACAGTGCTCATAGTGGCGCTCAGAGCGTCCCCTTGGTCGAGGGCAGATCGTGGCCGTCGCGGCGCAACGCTTCGCGCAACGCACGACCGACTCCCTTGAAGCACGCTTCGATCATGTGATGCGTGTTGTCACCGACCACTGAGACGTGAATCGAGGCGCCGACACTGTCGGCCAACGAACGGAAAAAGTGCGGGA
>JALRHE010000379.1 GCA_023253235.1 Steroidobacteraceae bacterium | reverse complement strand
CTCCACCGCACCGATGAGGTGCGCGATCTCGCTGTGCTTAAGCAGCAGCTTGCGGGTGCGTATCGGGTCTGCGGTGACGTGTGTGGAGGTTGTCTTGAGTGGGTTGATATGTGCGCCGATCCAGAACACTTCGCCATCGCGCACGAATACGTGCGATTCGGTGATCTGGGCCTTGCCCGCGCGCAGCGCTTTGACCTCCCAGCCCTCGAGCACGATACCGGCCTCGTAACGTTCCTCGATGAAGTAATCGAAGCGCGCACGACGATTCTCGGCAATCGTTTTCGGTCCTTCGCTGGCCTTGTCCTTGGTCTCGGTCTTCATGGTCTGCAGGCATTCTATACAATGCACGGATGCGCGAAGTCGTTCGTTCCGCGATGGTGGCCGTCTCTGCCCTGAAGCTCTACGAGCTCATCAATGACGTAGAGCGTTACCCCGAGTTCGTTCCCGGCTGTCGTGTTGCACGCGTCGAAGAGCGAGGCGAGGGTTACGTGATCGCCACGTTAGGTGTGCAGCGCAGCGCGCTCAACACCGAGTTCACCACGCGCAACGAGCTCGAGCCCGGTCGTCGGGTGACGATGCGACTCGTCAAAGGACCGTTCCGATTCCTCGAAGGGGTATGGGATATCGAGCCGATCGGCGAGCAGGGTTGCTCCGTCACGCTACGGCTGCGTTTCGAGTTCGCGAATCGGTTGGCCGGCGCAATGTTCGCACCGCTTTTCGAAGAGACGGCCGCTTCGTTGGTGGATGCCTTCGTACGCCGGTCGCGTCAATCATGAAGTGTTCTTTCGCGGCTGCCTTGCCAAGCTGGCAGGGTGAGTTACCCGTCATTCTCGAGCCGGGGGCAACGGTCGAAGATCTACTCAGACAGGTACAGCCCGTTCTGGTACGCCATATCGACGTCGCGGACCAGGCCACGATCGACGAGTCCTGGTGGCGTGAGGCACCGGTTGGGATCTTTGGCGAGCGCTGCGATCGATCACGCACTCTCACCGAAGGCGATCGAGTGGAGTTGTATCTGCCGTTGAAGGTAGATCCGAAAGCGGCTCGGCGACAACGAGCGCAACCCCATCAAACGGAGAAAGGTCGCAATCCGCTGACCCGAAAACCGGGTCGTTGAGGCCGCCCGTCAGGGTGTGGCCGTCTGGGGCGTCGTGCTGGTCGTAGCGTCGGTTGCCGCAGGCTCGGTCGCGGGGACTTCCGTCGGCGCGCCCACGTTCTCGATGCGGCTGACCTTGTCGTCGGTGAAGTAGATGGTCAGGCGCTGCTCTTCTGCCTTCTGCAAGCGACCAACCTTGAGGTAGTAGAGGTAGTCCCAGCGATCACGATCGAACGCATCGGGCAGCATCGGCGTGCCGAGCAGGAATCGAACCTGTGCACGGGTCATGCCTTCTTTCACCTGCACGACCTGACGAGCATCGAGGAAGTTGCCTTGCTGCACCGTCATTCGGTACACGCAGCCTGAGCTCAGCAGCGTGGTAAGCAGGACGGCTATCAGGGCGAGACCCGACAGGCGAGGACGAAAAACTGGAGCAGGTCGACTGCGCTGTACCATAATCGCCGCATTCTAACCCAACCCGTCGGGGCTCACGTGGAAAGCAAGGATCTACGCAAGGCTGGCCTCAAGGTGACGTTGCCGCGCGTCAAGATTCTCGAGATCCTCGAGGGTAGCGGCAACCGACACCTGTCAGCCGAAGACATCTATCGTCGCCTGGTCGACTCCCGTGAGGACATCGGCCTCGCAACCGTCTATCGCGTGCTGACTCAGTTCGAGGCGGCCGGTCTCGTGACCCGCCACCACTTCACCGACGGCATGGCGGTCTTCGAACTTAACGAAGGCGCGCACCATGACCACATCAAGTGTGTCGATTGCGGGCATGTCGAAGAGTTCATGGACGAGGATATAGAGCGGCGGCAGCACGCCGTTGCCGAGCGTCATGGCTTCGAGATTACCGACCACGCCCTCGTGATTTACGGACACTGCCGGAAGACGAACTGCCCGCATCGCGTGAACGCGGCGGACTGATCCCGCCGCGCAACATTTCTGCGGCGTGTTCGCGCGCCGTGTCGGTGATGGTGACGCCACCGAGCATGCGAGCAATTTCTTCGACTCGTTCAGCGCCTTGCAGGTCGCGGATCCCCGTTTGAGTCCGTTTGCCGTCACTCTGTTTGCGCACCTGCAGATGCTGGGTCCCGAGTGCCGCTACTTGCGGTAGATGCGTCACGCAAAGCACCTGCGCGCTCTCTGCGAGCGTGGCGAGTTCGCGACCGACGATCTCGGCGACGGCACCGCCTACACCCGAGTCGACCTCGTCGAACACCATGCAAGCGGCCGAGTTCGCATCGCTCGTGGCACGCGCCGCGAGTGCAACTTGCACGGCCAGTGACAAACGCGACAATTCGCCGCCCGAGGCGACCTTGGCAAGCGGGCGAGGTGGTTGACCCGCGTTGGCCGACACTTGGAACTCGACGTTCTGTGCGCCATAGGGTTGCGTCAGTTCAGTCGACGCTTGCGGATGAAGTGCGATGCGGAACTCGCCGCCGATCATCCCAAGCCCTTGCATGCGCTGGGTGATATCAGTGGCGAGCTCTTCAGCGGCTTTGCGTCGCTGCTTACCAAGTTGTTCGGCGACCTTTCGCCACTCGGCGGCGATGCGATCGCGCTCGGCGGTGAGCGACCCGGAATGCTGTTCGAGTTTTTCGAGCCGTTCGAGTTCGACGGCGAGTTCTGCGAACACCGTCGGCAAGCCCTCCGGCGCGACGCGATGCTTGCGGGCCAGCGACTCGATGGTCGCCAATCGTTGTTCGACCAGTTCCTGGCGACCCGGGTCCGCTTCCAATTTGTCGAGGTAGCGGGTGAGATCGCCTGCGACATCGCGCAGACGGATCACCGATTCCTCGAGTGCCGGGAGGGTCTCGGCCAGAGCGGCGTCGAGGTGGGCCACCTGACGCACCTGATTCAGTGCGCGAGCGGCGAGGGCGTGTGCGTTAGATGATTCGTTGGCATCGATCAGCTCCAGCGCGACGCGCGCGGCGTCGGCGAGCTTCGCGCCATGCGTCAACCGCTGGCGCTCTTCGATCAAGGTAGCGAGCTCACCCTCTTTGAGCGCGAGCGTTTCCCACTCGTTGAGTTGATGTCGTAGTAATTCCAGCCGCGAGTCGCGGTCGCGCGCCGCGCTCAACAGATCTTCGAGTGATTGGTCGACTTTGACTCGCTCGCGATGCAGGTCTGCGACCCGATCGCACAGCGCGGTCGCGCCTGCATAGGTATCGAGCAGTTCACGCTGCGCGTGACTGCGCATCAGCGATTGAAACTCATGCTGGCCATGGATGTCGGCCAGCCATTCACCTGCTTGCCGCAGCAATTGAACGGCAACAGTCTGCCCGTTGAGATAGGCGCGGGATTTGCCATCGCGCTGGATGACACGTCGCACGACCAATTCTTCGTCGATCTCGATGCTTTGCTCGTTGAGCCACTCGCGCAGCGCCTTCGGTGTGCCCGCGAGTTCGAAGGTGGCAGTGATTTCCGCTCGGTCGGCGCCATGACGGATCACCTCCGCACCGGCTCGGCCACCGATCGCCAGTTGCAGAGCATCGACCAGAATCGATTTGCCTGCGCCCGTCTCGCCCGTGAGCACGGTCAGGCCCTTACGAACATCGAGTTCAACACTCTCGATGATCGCGAAGTCGCGGATGTGCAGATGGCTCAGCATCGGGAAATCTCGTCAGCGCAAGGCGTCAAAACTGCGACGACCCCAGTTGAGTTTGCTGCGCAGCAGACGGAAGTAGTCGTAACCCGCCGGATGCAACAGGGTGACGCGTTGCGTCGCCGGACGAATGGCGAGGGTACCGCCGGGAGCGAGGCGCCCAAGCGGATGACCATCGCAGGCGACCTCGGCGATCGAGTCTGGTCGATCGAGCATTCGAACTTCGACGATGGATTTGGCGCCCACCACGATGGGTCGGTCCGAGAGCGTATGTGGGCAAATGGGAGCCACCACGAACACTTCGAGCTCCGGATCGACGATCGGTCCGCCGCAGGAGAGAGCGTAAGCCGTGGACCCGGTGGCACTTGCGACGACGAGACCATCACCGCCGTGCGCGTTGACGAAGCGGCCGTTGATCCAGGTTTCGTAATCGACGAGGCGACCGATCTGACTCGTTTGCAGAACGATGTCATTCAGGGCAAGGCCCGTCTTGCGCTGTCCGTCGTGCGTGGTGAGTTCGGCCGACAGCAAAGGCCTCGAGTCACGCGCACAGCGGCCTTCGATCGCATCATCGACCGACGCGAGCATGTCTTCGGGCATCACGTCGGTGAGGAAGCCCAGTCGACCGCGGTTGACGCCGAGTAGCGGGGTGTCCGTGCGCGCGAAGAGGCCTGCGGCGTGCAGCAAAGTGCCATCGCCGCCGATCGCGATCACCAGATCGGTGTCGTCCGCGAGGGTGTCGTCCGGTACGAAGCGCACCGCGAGGTCTGGCAAGCGCTCGGCCTCGGACTCAAGCGCCAACACCTCGATTTGACGTTCGCCGAGGTGACGAGCGAGCAGGGCCGCACTTTCGGCGACGCGGGCATCGGCGAAGCGGGTGACAAGGGCGCAGCGACGGATGAGGGACATGCGGAGGCACCGGATAAGAGCTGCGCCGTTTTATCACGGAGCCCGGGGCGGCACCAACGCATTAACGGTTCGCTTGACGGGATTCGTCATGGGTCGGTAGCGTTTTACCCATGGCTCACGATTACGACTCCCTGAACGATCGCGCCCAGCAGCTGCTGCGGGTGCTCGTCGAGAGCTACATTCGGGATGGGCAGCCCGTTGGCTCGCGCGCTTTGTCGCGCGAATCGGGCCTGAGCCTGTCGTCGGCAACCATTCGCAACGTGATGGCCGATCTCGAAGAGCTCGGCTTCGTCGTCTCGCCGCACACCTCCGCGGGTCGTATCCCGACCGATCGCGGCTACCGATTCTTCGTGGACACCCTGTTGCGCTCGCGCCCGCTCGAGGGAGTGGCGGTGGACGAGTTGCGGCAGCAGTTTGGACCGAGCCTCACGGGTGATCCGAAAGCCTTGGTCGCAAACGCGTCGCAGCTACTCTCGAACGTGACCCGATTGGCCGGCGTGGTGACGGTGCCGCGTCCCAAGGTGGCCTCGATCACCCAGATCGAGTTCGTCGCCTTGTCTGAAAATCGCGTGCTGGTCGTCATGGTGTTCGACGATCGCGAAGTGCAGAACCGCATCATCCACCTCTCGCGTCACTATTCGGGTGAGGAGCTGAGGCGCGCTGCGCACTATCTGAACGAACAACTCGTCGGGCGCACCCCCGAAGAAGCCCGGCGCGAGATCCTGCAGCAATTGCAGGATGCCCACGCCCACATGAACGCGTTGATGCTCGATGCAATCGGCGCCGCGCAGCAGGTGGTGGATCAGGCGCCGACTCCGACCGCGGGTCTCGAGTACATCGTCGCCGGTGAAACCAACCTCATGGGGGTGGCGCAGCTCTCGAGCGTCGAGAAGCTCAAGCGCCTGTTCGAGGCTTTCAACGAGCGTCGCGACTTTCTGCACCTGCTCGATCAAAGCCTGCATGCCGAGGGCGTACAGATCTTCATCGGGCAGGAGTCGGGCTATCGCGTGCTCGATGACTGCAGTGTCGTCACCGCGCCATACAGCGGCGACGATGGCGTCATGGGGGTGATCGGGGTGATCGGCCCCACCCGGATGGCCTACGAGCGAGTGATCCCGATTGTCGACATGACGGCGCGGCTCCTCGGCTCCGCCTTGAATTCGCGTCGCTAGCCCCCACTTCTGACCCGGGGAGTAGGACGAGTCGTGGCAGCTATCAGCTGCCAAGAATTCTAATTTCCCTTTGTAAATCCTTGTTTTTAAGGTGATATTCCATGAGTGAATCGCCGGAACAGTCGGCTGCGGCCAACCCGGAACTCGAGGCGCTGCGCGAAGAACTTGCGGTCACGCGAGCGCTCGTCGAGCAGTTGAAGGACGAAAAACTTCGCGTTTTCGCCGAACTCGACAACATTCGAAAGCGCGCCCAGCGCGACGTTGAGCAGGCGCATCGCTACGCCCTCGAGAAGTTCGCAGGGGAGTTGCTACCCGTGAAGGACAGTCTCGATCTCGGCGTGGAAAACGCCGGCAAGGCCGATGCCTCGGCGCTTGCCGAAGGGCAGGCAGCCACCCAGCGTTTGCTAGCCAAGGCCATGGAGAAGGCGGGCATCGTCGAGCTCAATCCGGTGGGCGAGCCGTTCGATGCGAATCTGCACGAGGCGATGGCGGCGCAGCCCTCGGACACGGCCGAGCCCAATTCGGTTCTCGCGGTGATCCAACGCGGCTACACACTCAACGGACGACTGCTGCGCGCCGCGCGCGTCATCGTCGCTCGCGCCCCGGGTTGAATCCCGAACGAATACCCCCATTTAGAGCGGCATAACGGGCCGATGGCCCCTCGAAATCCGCAACGGAGCACACATCATGGCAAAAGTTATCGGCATCGATCTCGGCACGACGAACTCCTGCGTCGCCATCATGGACGGCGGCAAGCCGCGAGTGATCGAGAACAGCGAGGGTGATCGTACGACCCCGTCCGTCGTGGCATTCACCAAGGACGACGAAGTTCTCGTCGGCCAGTCGGCCAAGCGTCAGGCGGTCACGAATCCGTCGAACACCCTATACGCCGTCAAGCGCCTGATCGGACGCCGCTTCGACGAGAAGATCGTGCAGAAGGACATCGACATGGTGCCCTACAAGATCGTCAAGGCGGACAACGGCGACGCCTGGATCGAATCGCAGGGCAAGAAGATGGCACCGCCGGAAATCTCCGCGCGCGTGCTCATGAAGATGAAGAAGACCGCCGAGGAGTTTCTTGGCGAGGAAGTGACCGAAGCCGTCGTCACGGTGCCGGCATACTTCAACGACTCCCAGCGTCAGGCAACCAAAGATGCCGGTCGCATCGCGGGCCTTAACGTCAAGCGCATCATCAACGAGCCGACGGCCGCAGCGCTTGCTTACGGTCTCGACAAGGACGGCGGTGATCGCAAGATCGCGGTGTACGACCTTGGTGGTGGTACGTTCGACGTATCGATCATCGAGATCGCCGAGGTCGATGGTGAGCGTCAGTTCGAAGTGCTCTCGACCAACGGCGACACGTTCCTGGGTGGTGAAGATTTCGACCTGCGGGTCATCAACCACTTGGCCGACGAGTTCCAAAAGGAATCGGGCGTCGACGTCCGCAAGGACCCGCTCGCCATGCAGCGTCTGAAGGAAGCCGCTGAGAAGGCGAAGATTGAGCTTTCCTCGAGTCAGCAGACCGACATCAACCTGCCGTACATCACCATGGATGCGACCGGACCCAAGCATCTGGCCGTGAAGCTCACGCGTGCCAAGCTCGAGTCGTTGGTCGAAGATCTCGTCAAGCGCACGATCGAGCCCTGCAAGGTCGCGCTGAAAGACGCCGGTCTCTCGGCGGCTGAGGTCTCCGAGGTGATCCTCGTCGGTGGCCAGACTCGTATGCCGCTGGTGCAGAAGTACGTCAAAGATTTCTTCGGCAAGGATCCACGCAAGGACGTCAACCCCGATGAGGCCGTTGCCGTCGGCGCCGCGATTCAGGGCGGTGTGCTCGCCGGTGACGTGAAGGACGTGCTGTTGCTCGACGTGACGCCGTTGTCGCTCGGCATCGAGACCAAGGGTGGCGTCATGACCAAGCTCATCGAGCGCAACACCACCATCCCCACCAAGCGCACCGAGGTCTTCACGACCGCCGAGGACATGCA
>JALRHE010000189.1 GCA_023253235.1 Steroidobacteraceae bacterium | reverse complement strand
ATTCGCGTTGTAGGAGTCGTCGATCAGTGAGGCTCCCGTCGTCGTGGTGCGCCACTGCAAGCGCCCCGCTACCGGCCGCATCGCAGCAAGGCCTGCAGCGACCTGCTCAAGCGTTGCACCTGCCGTGACGGCCGCAGCTGCAGCACCGAGAGCGTTGATCACGTTGTGCTTGCCAGCCAGGGCGAGCTCGATGTCCACCATGCCTTGCGGTGTATGCATGACGAAACGGGTGACGAAACCCTGTCGATCACTCGCGGTGTGGATGTCGCGAGCCGAAAAATCCGCTCTCGAGCCGAGTCCGAAAGTGACGATGCGCGCCACGGTCATTTCACGCCACAAACCGGCGAAAGCGTCGTCGGCGTTGAGCACGGCCACGCCGTCGGCTGGCAGCGCTGCGAACAACTCGCCTTCGGCGCGCGCGGCGGCTTCGAGACTACCGAAACCCTCCAGATGCTCGGCACCCGCGTTCGTGACGAGTCCGATGGAGGGCTGCGCGAAACCAGCCAATTCGGTGACATCGCCAGCATGGTTGGCGCCCATCTCGATGACCGCATGTCGATGCTGCGGCTCAAGACGCAGCAAGGTGAGAGGCACACCGATGTGATTGTTGAGATTGCCTGCCGTGGCGAGCGTCGGCGCACGACGCGTCAGGATGCTCGCAAGCATTTCCTTGGTGGTGGTCTTGCCGTTACTGCCAGCCACGCCAATCAAGATGCCCGCATAGCGACGACGTTGGGCGCAGGCTGCCCGCTGCAGAGCGGCCAGACCATCCTCGACTTGAATGACCGGGAAACCGTCGGGCGAAGTCACCTCCGCAACGGCACCGGCTGCACCGCGTTTCTGCGCTTCGACAATAAAGGCGTTGGCATCGAAATTGGGGCCGCGCAACGCAACGAACAATTCGCCGACGGTCAGCTTGCGGGTGTCGATGCACACGCTTGAGTAATCCCGATCCTCACCATGCAGGACGCCGCCGCAATCTGTGGCGAATTGAGCGAGCGTTGCCATCAGGCCGCCACCCGCCGCATGAATTCTTTGACGATCACCTGATCGCTGAAGGGTCGCTTCTCGCTACCGATGATCTGGTAATCCTCGTGGCCTTTTCCGGCGATGAGCACCACATCGCCATCGCGCGCGGCTTTTAAAGCCTCGCGTATCGCTGCCGCTCGATCATGCTGGGTCAGCACAGTGACATTGGCAGCAATACCTCGGTGGATATCGGCGACGATCTTCGCCGGATCCTCGGTGCGCGGGTTGTCATCGGTGACGATGAGACGATCGGCAAGACGAGCGGCAACCTCACCCATCATCGGGCGCTTGCCAGCGTCGCGATCTCCACCGCAACCAAAGACGAGATGCAGCTGCCCAGAGCAATGAGCGCGCGCAGCCGCGAGCGCCTTCGCCAGCGCATCGGGCGTATGGGCGTAATCGACGATGGCGAGCGCACCACTATCGATGACGAACGCCTCCATGCGCCCTGGCGGCGCCTTACTGCCCGACAGAGCGCCGCGCGCCTCATCAGCCTCGACACCCAGCGCCCGCAAGACACCATAGGCGATCAGCACGTTGTCGACGTTGAATTCACCAATCAGCGGAATCTCCATCGAGATTCCGGCAGTGGCGGACATCGCGGCACTCGAGTCGATCAAGCGAAAGCGCAAGCCGCGAGCATGTCGCTCGATGTCGCAAGCTTCGATACACACCGTCGTCGTATGACGTGCAACGCACTGCGCTGCAGTCGCGCGACCCTGATTCGTACGTGCCGTCACGAACAACGGCGCCTTGCCGAGCTCGGCCTGCTGCAGGGCCCATTGCGCACCTTGCGCGTCATCGACGTTGATCACGCGGGTACCGGCCTGCGACAACTCGAACAAGCGCGCTTTGGCTGCAGCGTAGTTCTCCATCGTGCCGTGATAGTCGAGGTGATCCCGCGTCAAATTGGTGAAGGCGGCTACGCGATATCGAACCGCCTCGACGCGAAACTGATCGAGCGCATGCGAAGACACTTCCATCGCGACGCACTCGGCCTTCGATGCCAGCAGATCTGCCAATCGTTGCTGGACCGAAACGGCATCTTCGGTGGTGTACTCACCACCCGCGAGAGCCTCACCCGGAACGCCACAACCCAAGGTGCCGATGTAGCCCGCACGACGATGCAATTGCTGCATCGCCATCGCGATCAACCAACTCGTCGTCGTCTTGCCGTTGGTACCCGTGACCCCTGCTACGGCGAGCGTCGCCGAAGGGTCGGCGTGGAAGCGCGCTGCGATCGCACTGGCATGACGCGACAGCTCGGCAACCGGCGCCATGAAGACATCGTCACGCGGAGCCGGTGGTTCGATACCCTCTGCCGGCTCCCAAAGAAT
>JALRHE010000321.1 GCA_023253235.1 Steroidobacteraceae bacterium | reverse complement strand
GGCATCGTACGCTGCCGCATGGGCCGCCGATGAGTCCCAATCGAGTCCGCAAGCGAGCGTCGCTTTGGCGAGCACCGTCTGTCCTAGCGCGGCACCCGCCAATGTCACCGTGTCGAAACTCGAGAACGGATGGAACGGGTTGCGCTTGATATCCGCTCGGGCGACCGCCGCATTCAGGAAGCCGAGATCAAACGAGGCGTTGTGTCCGACCAGGATGGCGCGCTTGCAGCCATGTAGCTTCACCGCATCGCGCACTTCCTTGAAGATGCGGGTCAGCGCCTCTTTTTCATCGAGGGCGGGGCGCAGCGGATGAAACGGGTCGATCCCGGTGACTGCGAGCGAAGCAGCTTCTATGTTCGCGCCCGCGAAGGGCTTCACGTGATAACTGTGGGTCGCTCCGCGCAGCAACGTGCCGTCGGGCGCAACATCGATCAACACGGCAGCAATTTCGAGCAGCGCGTCGGTCGCGCAATTGAGACCACCGGTTTCGACATCGACGACGACCGGTAAAAAACCCCGGAAGCGTCGCGCCAGCAGGCTCATGCGCCCACCATGGCCCAGCGTAGCCGTTCTCCAGCGCGCATCGGCACGATGACCTCGGTGCCGAAGTTGTATTCCGTCGGCACCTGCCAATCCACGCGACGCAATTCGATACGAGTCTCGTTGCGCGGCAGACCATAAAAATCAGGTCCCCGTTCCGATGCGAAGGCTTCGAAGCGATTCAGGGCTCCCTGCGCGTCGAAAACTTCGGCGTAGAGTTCCAGCGCCGCATGCGCCGAATACATACCGGCGCAACCGCAGGCGTTTTCTTTGGTGTGACGCGCATGTGGTGCGCTGTCGGTGCCGAGGAAAAAGCGCGGATTGTCGCCGGTCGCGGCGGCGACGAGCGCTTCACGATCCGGCTCGGTCTTGAGGATTGGCAGACAGTAAAAGTGCGGGCGGATACCGCCGCGGAAGATCTCGTTGCGGTTGTAAAGCAAATGCTGTGGCGTGATCGTGGCGCCAACGCCCGCGCGGGCGTGACTGACGAAATCGACCGCCGCCGCCGTCGTGATGTGCTCGAAGACCACCTTCAGAGTCGGATGTCGATCGACGAGCGGCACTAGGATGTCGTCGATGAACCGACGTTCGCGATCGAACACGTCGACTGAGTCGGCCGTGACTTCACCATGTACCTGCAAGATGAGTCCGAACTGCGCCATCGCGGCCAGCGCCTCGTCGATGCGACGTACGTCGGTCACGCCCGAATCGGAATTCGTAGTCGCGCCTGCAGGATAGAGTTTGCAACCGACGATCGAGTCGATTCGACTCGCAGCTTCGAGTTCGCGGGCGGCCGTGTTGTCCGTGAGGTACAGCGTCATCAAGGGCTCGAAGTCCGAGCCCGGCGGGCGTGCCGCCCTGATGCGATCGCGGTAGGCGAGCGCTTGGGCTGTCGTGGTGACCGGTGGCTTGAGATTCGGCATGACGATCGCGCGGGCGAATTGCCGTGCGGTATGCGGCAGCACCGCTGCCAGTGCCGCGCCATCGCGCAAGTGCACGTGCCAGTCGTCGGGTCGGCGCAGGGTGAGGGTGTCGCTCATGGAGGCGGCGGATGCTAACACAGCGACCTGCCTACACTCGGCGCACCGGAAAAGTTAACATAGCCATTTTCACAAGCAGGACGACCGAATGACCCCCACGCCTCTGGCCCCCATGCAGGATGTCGACCCGGCCGAGACCCGGGAGTGGCTGGAATCGATCGATTCGGTGCTCAAGGCCTACGGGCCGGAGCGCGCGCACTATCTGCTCGAGCAATTGATCGACCACACGCGTCGGTCGGGTGCTTACCTGCCGTTCAAGCCGAACACGGCGTATCTCAATACCATCCCGACAGGGCACCAGCCGGAGTACCCCGGCGATCGCGAGATGGAGCGGCGGATCGAGGCCTTCATTCGCTGGAATGCGATGGCGATGGTGGTTCAGGCCAATCGCATCTCGTCCGAGTATGGCGGGCACATCTCGACCTACGCGTCGGCTGCGACGTTGTACGAAGTCGGTTTCAACCACTTCTGGCGCGCACCCACCGCGAACCATCCGGGCGACATGATCTTCATTCAGGGTCATGCCTCGCCGGGTATCTACGCTCGCGCGTTTCTCGAGGGTCGGTTGACGGAAGAACAGCTGCGTCATTTCCGCCAGGAAGTGGCAGGCAACGGTTTGTCCTCGTATCCCCACCCGTGGTTGATGCCGGATTTCTGGCAGTTCCCGACCGTGTCGATGGGTTTGGGTCCCATGCAGGCGATCTTCCAGGCGCGGTTCCAGCGCTATCTCGAGCACCGCGGACTCGTCACGCCGAGTGATCGCAAGATCTGGGCGTTCCTCGGTGACGGTGAGATGGACGAGCCCGAGTCCATGGGTGCGCTCACGATGCCCGTGCGCGAGAAGCTCGACAACCTCGTCTTCGTGATCAACTGCAATCTGCAACGGCTCGATGGGCCGGTTCGTGGTAACGGCAAGATCATTCAGGAGCTGGAAGCTGCCTTCCTCGGCGCGGGCTGGAACGTCATCAAAGTATTGTGGGGCTCGCGGTGGGATCCGCTGCTCGCGAAGGACTCGCAAGGTTTGCTGCGTCGAGTCATGGAAGAGTGTGTCGACGGCGAGTATCAAAACTTCAAGGCCAAGGGCGGCGCGTACACGCGCGAGAATTTCTTCGGAAAGTATCCCGAGTTGAAGGCCATGGTGGCCAACATGTCGGATGAGGAAATCTGGCGCCTGAACCGCGGCGGTCACGATCCGCGCAAGGTCTACGCCGCGTACGCCGCGGCAGCGACGCATCGCGGTCAACCGACGGTCATTCTTGCCAAGACCGTCAAAGGATTCGGGATGGGCAAGTCGGGCGAAGGCCAGATGGTTGCTCACCAGCAGAAGAAGCTCTCGGATGAGGATCTGCGCGGTTTCCGTGACCGATTCAACAT
>JALRHE010000301.1 GCA_023253235.1 Steroidobacteraceae bacterium | reverse complement strand
CATGAAGTCGAGCTCGTTTTGGCACTGCATCGCGGTGGTAAGAATCTCACGCTCGAGGCGGCAGCCGAATGCATCTACGGTTATGCGATTGGCATCGACTGGACTCGTCGTGATTTGCAGAACGACGCCAAGAAAACGGGTCGCCCCTGGGACACCGGCAAAGCGTTCGATGCCTCGGCGACTCTCGGACCGATTCACCCGCGAAGTGCCGTTGGCGAACTTGATCGCGGCAAGATCTGGCTGAGCGTCAACGGCGACCTGCGCCAACAAGGCGATCTGGGCGATTTGATTTGGAACAACGCCGAGATTATCTCGGAGCTCTCGAGTCTCTTCGAACTGCGCCCTGGTGATCTGATCTATACCGGTACGCCAGCTGGCGTGGGGGCAGTGGGTCCTGGCGATCGACTCGAAGCCGGCATCGAAGGCCTCGGTTCGATCCAGATCGAGATCCGCTAAACAACATGGGCATCTTGCACGACTATTGGCGTAGCTCCGCGTCGTGGCGTGTGCGAATTGCGCTGGCCGTCAAAGGGATTGATTGGCGATCGCATAGTCACGATCTCACACGCAACGAGCAGCGCGACCGCGACTACCTGACTCTGAATCCACAGGGTCTCGTCCCCTCTTGGGAGGAACCCGACGGCTGGACGGTCTCACAATCCGTGGCCATTCTCGAATACTTCGAAGAGCGCTTTCCGACACCCGCGCTCCTACCCGTCTCGCCGCGCGCGCGTGCCGAGGTGCGCTCACTGGTGCAGATCATCGCCTGCGACATTCATCCGCTCAACAACCTGCGCGTCACTCGCCATCTGCGCGAGCAATGGCAGGCAGACGACGATCGAGTGAACGCTTGGGTATGTCATTGGATGCGCGAAGGCTTCATTGCGCTCGAGGAACGCGCGCTGCGACAGGGATCTGCCAGACACTTGCACGGTGAATCATTGACACTGGCGGACGTGTGCCTCGTGCCGCAGCTCTACAACGCGAAGCGCTTCGGCTGCTCACTCGATGACTTCCCGACGCTGGTCGGCATCGGCGCTCATTTGTCCTCTCTGACCGCTTTCGCCTCAACACGGCCAGAGAGTCATCTGGATGCGCCGCGCTAGATCAAAAGCCGAATAGAAAGGCCTCCGGCGCAGTCTGCACGAGCACAACGAGTGCGGCGATGACGAGTGCCGCGATCACGATCGCAACCATCCCACGCGATGTTTGAATTTCCTCGCCTGGCGGGACGTCGTTACGCGATTTCTTGCCCGAGAACATCGGCAAGATCAAGTTGCGTCGCTTGACGAGGAGATAAAAGAAAGCCGCCAACACGTGGATCAGGATCGCAACCCATAGCACTTCGAAAATCTGCTTATGCAGCGTGGTTAAACGATCGCTCATCTCACCAGTGACGTAACCGAACAGCGGACCGGTCTGATAGACCTGATCGTTGGAAAATAAACCCGTCAAACCTTGGGCAAGCAACATACCGAGCAACACCATAATCATCCAAGCGCCGGCCGGCGTATGCCCGACAGAGCCACCCGCATCACGCTTCCACAAGTCTCGCAAATCACGCACGACCGCCTTCGGTCCCCGAATAAAGTGGACGAACCGTGCATGGCGAGTACCGATGACACCCCACACCAGACGAACGATGACGATGACGATCACGGTGTAGCCGAAGCGCACGTGCCATGCGAACCAGTCACCGTCCAACTCGCGGGTCAGCCATGCCCCAAACACCGCCAACACGAGACCCCAATGCATGACGCGTACCGGCCAATCCCAAACCAGCACTTTGTCATCACTCGAACTCATGCCGCCTCCTGGCGCTGGTTGTATTCGATGAAGTAGTCATCGGGATCCCACAGAC
>JALRHE010000292.1 GCA_023253235.1 Steroidobacteraceae bacterium | reverse complement strand
AACGCCTCGACGCGCTGCCTACCGACGAGCGCGGCATGCATGAAGCGCAGCATTGCCCGTGAATACGGTTCCATCGATCCGGAGATGTCGAGGAGCACGACGAGGCGTCGCTGTCGATCGCTGCGTCGTCGGCGGTGCAGCACGATCGATTCGCCCGAGTTGGCGAGCGCCTCGCGCACCGTGGCGCGCATGTCGTGGCGTGGACCGCGACGCTTGGACGGAACGAGACGAAGCGACTCGCGGCGGGGCCCGGTGACCCCGAGACGCGACATGAGGAGCTGGGCCTCGCGCATCTCGTCGGGGGAGTACTTGGCGAAGTCCTTGTCGCGCAGCGTCTCGACGCGGGAGAAGCGCAGCTGGATGGAGTCCTGGACGTCGCCATCGTTGCCGTCGGTCGACTCGTCTTCGTCGTCGACGAGGAGGGTGAGGTTCTCGACCGGCTCGTCTTCGTCGTCGACGTTTGCCTCGCGAACCGCGAGACTGGGCCCGCGTCCTACTGCAGAAACTGTCATGAAACGTCTCTGCGTTTTTTGTGGCGCCAACGCGGGCGCGAAGGACACCTATCGCTCGGCGGCACATGAACTTGGTCGACTTCTAGCCCGCGCCGGGATTGGGCTCGTCTATGGCGGTGCAGGCATCGGCCTAATGGGTGCGGTAGCCGATGCTGCATTATCCGAAGGTGGCGAAGTCATCGGCATCATTCCTCGCAACCTCGTGAAGCTGGAAGTCGCCCACCGCGGCGCGGTGGACTTGCGCATCGTTGAGTCGATGCATGAACGTAAAGCCTTGATGGCTGAACTTTCAGACGGGTTTATCGCGCTACCGGGCGGCGTTGGCACTTTCGAGGAATTATTTGAAGTGTGGACATGGGCCCACCTTGGCCTGCATCGAAAGCCCTGCGCTCTGCTTGATGTCGACGGCTTCTATTCCGGTCTTGGCACTTTCCTCGACCATGTGCAGCAGGAAGGGTTTCTGCGCCCGGGCGTACGCGACATGCTGCTGATAGACGACGATGCCACGCGACTATTACAGGCGATGCAACAATACCGTGGACCGGATATGCCGGCTTGGATGACCCGCGCCCAGACTTGATCAGCTTGGATCTGCCTGCGAACGCTTCTCGGCGATCCACTCACGCCAGATTGCCATCAGCACGGCAAGTATCACGGGCCCGATGAAGAGACCTACCATACCGAATGCCGCGAGACCGCCCAGCACACCAAACAACACCAACAGGAACGGAATGCGGGTCGCGCCGCTGATCACGAGCGGTCGCACGATGTTGTCGATCCAACTGACCGCTGTGGCACCCCAGATCGCCAGACCAATCGCCTCAACCGTATTGCCCGTCAGAAAGAGATAAATACTCGCGCCCGTCCACATAAACGGCACAACGAACGGGATAAGCCCCGCAAGGAAAGTCATGATGCCGAAGATGATCGGCGCTGGCACACCGGCAACCGCATAGCCGATGCCTGCTAGCGTACCTTGCGCCAAGGCGGCCAAGACCAATCCATAAACGACAGCCTTTACTGTGCTGCCGATCGCATCGAGATAATGGGAAACGCGAACCTTGCCGAAGAACTGCTGCAGCATGCGCTCGACTTGTGCTGCAACATGCTCGCCATCTCGATACATGAAGAACAAGGAGAACATCGCAAAGCCCATTTTGATGATGTTTCGCCCGACGCCACCGACGACCGCGCTCACCTCACCTGACGATTGCGAAAAGAAATCTCGAATCGCCGTATCGATACTCGAGGGATCTCGCTGGAATTGCTCGACGATCTCGACGAGTCGCGGCCCGAGCAAAGGTATCTGCTTGACGGAGTCCGGCAGTTCGACCTTGGCGAGTAAAGGCGCTAATTCGCGATAGATTGGCAGCGCTTCAGCTTGCACGAGGATGATCAGCCAGACGATCGGCAGGATGATCGCTGCGCTCAACGCGAGTGTCATGATCAGCGCTGCAAGTTCACGATGACCTCGACATAACAAGACGACTCGCTCGTGCATCGGCCATGTGACGTACGCCAGGATGGCGGCCCAGACCACGGGCACCAAAAATGGCTGCAGCACCTGGAAAGCCAAAAGCACCAGCACGATCAACGAGAACGCGACAATCAACGCGCGCAACCACTTCGCTTCGGCAAGGTCTTCGAGCATCATGAGAGCATCCTGGCGTTGTCCAGTGCGATCGCAGTCAAAGCCAGCAATACACACACCGTCAAAGAAAGGTTTCGTCGCAGCGCGAGATAATCCGCAGGCAGTTCCTGCTGATATCGGCGATGTTCATACAACCAGAACACACCGAAACCTGCCACGAGCAGCGCCAAACCGCGCGCCTCGCCAATCAGTACTGCAACCGCAGCCAGCACCGAAGGCAACGTACTGCCGAGTACGACACCGACCGTCCACGGCCATCTTCCCGCCAACGCCAGCCCCCAATGCACCGCCGATACATAGCCAAGAATCGCCGCACCCCAACCCAGTGCCAAACGCTCGCTTGCTTGCCACCAGAGAGGATTCTGACCAAACACCGCACACAGCAGGGCTGCAACGAACGGTAGCAAGCCGAGATAGCCCGCCCAAGTGGCTCTAGGATGCAGCCCCATAGGGCGCAACACTGACTCGGTGTGATCAGACTCAGCCATCGAGGTGCGTTATTTGACCAGGCGCTTCAGATCTTCTTCGATGGCATCAGCCAGCAAGCCTTTGTAGTAGTCACTACCAAACTGCTTACGAGCTGCTGCGACGAACTCCAGCATCTCAGCTGGATCACGACGAACGCCCGGACACGAGTCGAATCGACCTTCGAGCGCATATCGCGGGAAACCGAGTTGTCCAGCGATTCGATTATGCAAAGCTGAGCGACGCAGCAACTCTCCCGCCTGACAGACATCCTTGGGCTGGAAGTTGTACCCGTAGAGCGTGATGTAGCCGATCACGAATAGAGCCTGCGGATAGTCGCCATCAACGGCCGCTTTCCGATACGGCAAGGCCTCTGCGCCACGACCGGCGTAGCCGAGTACACGACCATACATGTAGTTCAGTCGGGGATTTTTTGGATCGCGGGTTACCGCTTCAAGGCAGGCTGGGACGGCTTTGGCCAAATCGACCTTACCTTCCGAAATGCCCGGAGCGAGCTTGAACGGGTCGTCCGGATGAGAGGCCAGACGGTCACATTCGGTGACTTCCTGCGAATAACGCGATGGGTCAAACGTGACGAACTCGGCAGCCGAGACCGAAGTCACTGCGCTGGTCGCCAGAAACACCGCCAGAACAACAATCTGTTTCATCGCTCTCCACTCCTCAATGACCACCAGCGGAAAATCACCTCAGCCACTCTGGCCGGGTCTTCATGATGCATCATGTGACCTAGCCCCTGCAGATCTTCGACCGACAGGCGCTTGAAACATCGATGCATACGCTCGACGTCGCCCTCGTGATCCAGGCGACGCCGATACTCCGATTCCGTTGCGAGCAACAACAGCGTATCTGCCTCGACTCGATGCCAACAAGCCTCCGCTTCTTCCCGCCGATGCAAGACGGGGTTGACGTAGCGATGAAACGGGTCGAAATGCATACGCGGTTGCCCATTATCCGTGCGCTGCATCCAGGCCTTCGCAATGAAAGCAGCGTTCTCCTCGGGCAGTCGCGCGTTTCGCTGTCGAAGGTGCATCGCCAGTAGTTCGACCGAGTCGTATCGAGACGGTTGAGGCCCCGCACGTAGCTGCTCTAGCCACTTGGCATAGCGCTCTGGTGCATGCTCCGGCGGCGTCCGCGGCAAACCAAAACCCTCAAGTGAAATCAGACGCGCGACACGTTCAGGCCGAATGCCCGCGTAGAGGTTGGCGACGTTACCTCCCATGCTATGACCAAGCAAAGTGACCGACGAATCAGGTGACATCAACTCCAGCAGGGTATCGAGATCGGCGAGGTAGTCGGGAAACCAGTACGGTGAGTTTTGCCAATCACTACCGCCGAAGCCACGCCAGTCGAGTCCGATGAAATGCCAAGTTCGCGGCAACGCATCGATCAACATCTGAAAGGTGTCGACGCAATCTTGGAAGCCGTGCAACAAAAAGAAGGTCGGCTGACCCTCTGGGCCCCAATGCACAGTTCTGTGACGGTAGCCGCGCAACGAGACGAATCGCTCGGACGGTAAAACCTCGGGTGTATAGGCCTTCATGAGTCAGCGCCACCGAGAAACAAGCGATACGCGGGATTGGCGGTTTCGTCGATCCAGGGATACTGCAGCGCCGCGAGATGTTCGAAAAACTCACTTCGACTGCCAACCGCGACTTGGATCCCCGCAAGCACCCGACCGGCATCAGAGCCGTGATTACGGTAGTGAAACAGAGAAATATTCCAGCGTGACCCGATCGCCTCGAGGAATCGTGACAGAGCTCCCGGTCGTTCGGGAAACTCGAATCGCAGCAGTAGCTCGTCGGCGAGGCCCGTGGGTCGTCCGCCCACCATGTATCGAATGTGCAATTTGGCGAGTTCGTTATCGGTCATGTCCGTGACACGATAACCGGCTTTCTGTAAGTGCTCGATCATCTGCAAGCGTCCACCATCACTCGTAGCCGTCGCAAAGCCGAGAAACACGCGGGCACGATCTTGATGGTCGAATCGATAGTTGAACTCGGTGACGCTGCGAGCCCCTAGCGTTCGACACAAAGTCAAAAAACTGCCGGGCTGTTCCGGAATTTCGACTGCCAGCAACGCTTCGCGATGAGCGCCCACTTCGGCGCGCTCGGCAACATGACGCAAGCGATCGAAATTCATGTTGGCGCCACAATTGATCGCAATCAGTCGTTTGCCCGTACATTTCTCTCGAGCGACGTATTTCTTGATGGCAGCTACTGCTAAAGCGCCTGCTGGCTCTACGATCGATCGAGTATCTTCAAAAATATCTTGTATTCCCGCGCAGATCTCGTCTGTCGTGACGAGAATCATTTCGTCAACCAGATCACGCGCAAGCCTGAAAGTTTCCTCGCCAACTCGGCGCACGGCGACGCCGTCGGCAAATATACCGACCCGCGCCAGTTTGACGCGCGATCCCGAAACCAGCGAATCATGCATCGCTGTCGAATCCGCCGCATTGACGCCGATGATTCGAATACGCGGATAAAGATATTTCAGATAAACCGCGATTCCAGCGAGCAAGCCACCACCACCGACCGGAATGAACACTGCATCGATGTCGCCACCGGTCTGGCGCGCGATCTCCATACCGATCGTCCCTTGCCCTGCGATCACATCCGGGTCGTCGAACGGATGAACGAAAACCAGGTTTCGATCGCGAGCTAGGCCGAGTGCATGCTCGTAAGCCGAATCGTAATCGTCGCCGTGCAGAACCACTTCGCCACCGAGATCACGAACGGCAGACACTTTGATCTGAGGCGTGGTAACCGGCATCACGATCACCGACGGAATGCCGCGACGACTGGCTGCAAGCGCGACACCTTGCGCGTGGTTTCCAGCCGAAGCGCAAATCACTCCGCGCGATGCGACCTGTGAGGAGAGCGTGGCGATCTTGTTGTAGGCACCACGCAACTTGAATGAGAAAACGGGCTGCAGATCTTCACGCTTCAACTCGATTCGATTGTCGAGTCGACGAGATAAACGTGCCGCGGTGTCGAGCGGTGACTCGATGGCGACGTCATAGACCTTCGCGCGCAAGATGCGCTCGATGTAATCACGATGAGCGACCATGCCCGAAGACATCGCTTAATCAACCGTTGCCCGGGGTGGCCTTGACCGTATCCCGTAGCAGTAGCCCATACAGCCGTTGTACGAACGCGTCACGCTCGCCGCGCACGCGCTCTTGCTCCTCGGGAGTCGACTCATACCGTTCGATGGCTTCACGCGTCACGACTCCTTGCTCGGCAAGCAGTTGCTCGACGACGCGCATACGTTCGCGCTGTACCCACAACTCCGCGCCGAGCTCCATGGTCACAGCGATCAGATTGTCGATCACGGAGTGGTCGAAAAAGGCCGGATTTGGCGCGCGGACGGGCTTGGAATCGCTCATGCTTCAAGCATACTAGATGGCGATTCAGTGATCACTTCGATGCGAAACGTCTGGATTCTGACCTTGGCCCAGGGTTTCGCTGCCTGCGGCACGATCATTCTCGTTACCTTCGGCGGTATCGTCGGCACGCGCCTTGCGCCGGAGCCCTACCTCGCCACCTTACCGCTGTCCTTATCGGTACTCGGTATCGCCTCGAGCTCTCTGCCGGCTGCCCTGCTCATGCAGCGTATCGGTCGTAAACCCGCGTTCATCGGTAGCGCCCTCGTGGCAGCTACGGCCGCGCTGGTGATCGCGTGGAGCATTGCCACGGCAAACTTCGTGACCTTATGTGCGGCGGCGTTTTTCATCGGTAGCAACATGGCGTTCGTGCAGCAGTATCGCTTTGCTGCGATGGAGTTCGTCCCAGCCGAACTCGCAGGGCGTGCGGTATCCACCGTCATGATCGGCACGCTCGGCGCAGCAATCGCAGGACCCGCTCTTGGACAACTTGCCGCTGATCTCGGCGGCTGGCCCGAGTTCACTGGCTCGTTCGTGGTTCTCTCCGGTCTTTGCCTGTGCGCCACGATCGTTCTGCTGAAGTTGCCACTCGGCGCTGCTGCCACCCGCATGGAATCCAATCGCGGCACGTCCATCGCACAGTTGCTGTTGAAACAGGACTATCG
>JALRHE010000232.1 GCA_023253235.1 Steroidobacteraceae bacterium | reverse complement strand
CTAGATCGATACGAGGGCGGTGGCGCCACCGCCGCGAGCGGCGGCGTGCTCTACGCAGGCGGCGGCACCACCATTCAACAAGAAGCGGGTGTCGAAGACAGTCCGCAAAACATGTTCGCCTACCTGTCGATGGAAACCCGCGGCTGCGTCTCCGACGAGACACTGATGCGCTTCTGCAAACAAAGCCGGCACACGGTGCAGTGGCTGCAAGAAAAAGGGGTCGAGTTTCGCTCGACGCTGTATCGCGACAAGACCTCGTATCCGCAGATCGACTACTTTCTTTATCACTCGGATAATTCTTTGCTGCCGGATTACGCCGCCAAAGCCAAGCCCGCCGCGCGAGGCCATCGTGGCGCGGGCCGACTGACTCGCGAGCAAATGTTGAAAGCGGTGGGCCTCGGCGGTTCGATCGTTTGGCCGCTACACGACTGGCTGCTCGCGAAAGGCGCGACCTTCAAGCGCTATACGGAAGCACGTCAGTTGTTGCGCGATCGAGCAGGACGTGTCGTCGGTGTAAAGGTCTTGGAACTACCTGAAGGCGCGATTCGGGACGAGTTCATCAAGCACAAAAAAATCGCCGAGCGGTGGTACGCACTCGTTCCACCCATTCTTCCTGGCGCCAAATATTTGCTGCGCTTCGCCATCAAAAGACTGCAACGCGCAGCAGAGTTGGAAGCGACTCATCGCCAACCGCGTTACCTGCGGGCACGGCGTGGCATCTGTCTCGCGGCGGGCGGCTTCGTCTTCAATCGCAAGATGCTCGCGCACCACGCACCCCGCTATCGTCGTGGCTACCCGCTCGGAACGCCGGGTGATGATGGCAGCGGCATTCACCTTGGACTCTCCGTGGGCGCAGCGACCGCTAGAATGGATAATGTGTCGGCGTGGCGATTCATCAACCCACCCAAAGCGTGGGCCGAGGGGATCGTAGTCAATGCAGCCGGCGAGCGAATTGCCAACGAAATGTCGTACGGCGCCACACTCGGGCATGCCTTAGCCGAGAAAAACGAGGGCCGTGGCTGGCTCATCCTCGATGCACGTTTGACTAAACGCGCCTGGGAACAAATTGGTACCGGCAACGTTCTCGCCTTCCAGCGCGATCTCGCTCGGCTGAATATGTTGTTGGGACGACGCAAAGCCGCCAGCCTAGAGGCACTTGCCAAAAAAATCGGCGTGGATCCAAACGGACTTTTGAATACCGTTCGCGACTACAATCGCACGGCATCAGGAGAACAGGCAGACCGATTCGGCAAGGCATCTACCGATTGCGCGGCTCTGACTGAGGGTCCTTTCATGGCTATCGATGTGGGACTTGCGGCGAAACTACTGCCCTGCCCGACACTGACGCTTGGCGGTCTGACCGTCGATGAAGCCACCGGGGTCGTTACCGACACACAGGGTCGACCTATCGAGGGACTCTACGCGGCAGGTCGCAATGCCGTCGGCGTAAGTTCCGGGCTGTACGTGTCGGGACTATCTATTGCAGATGGCATCTTCTCCGGCAGGCGCGCAGGCTTGCATGCGGCCCGGGGCATCACTTGGAGTGGGAACGCGTCATGACTCAATCAGGTCTCTGGATCCGCGGCGGAGTGGCCTTCTTGCTAGCGGCGAGTGTGGCCTCGTCGATCGGCGGTTTGCCGTTCAATACCTTGCCGATTCTGCTTGGCGCATTCGCCGATGCCGGTGGCTTGAGCCCGGCCGAGCTTGGCACCTTGGGCAGCGCCTGCACCGGCGGCTACCTCATCAGCACCTTGCTCGGGCCGCTGTGGGTAGATCGAGTTCACTGGCGTTACGCCACCGCGCTTGCTGCAGGGCTGACGGCAATCGCGCTGTGGTGGAGTGGCTCTAGCAGCCCAACGCCCTACCTACCCTTGGCTGTATTCGGTTTCGCAGCGGGCTTAATGCACTCGCTTGGTATGCGCATGGTCGGCGAAGTCGCCAACAAAGAAAGAGCCTTCGGCGTGCGACTGCTCACTGAGCTGGTGATCGTCGCCACCTTGCTGTACTTCCTGCCCTTGTTGATTGCATCTAAGGGTATCGCGGGTGGTATTGCGCTCTTGGCGGTTGCCGTTCTCGTGATGTCTCTCTCGGCGCTCGTCATCCCCAAAGGTGCCGAGACCGTAACGACAGACAATGCAGCGGACCGCTCCGCCATCGATCGTCTCGCATGGGTCGCGCTGGCTATTTTTGTGTTGTTCGCTTGCGGTCAGGTCGCACTCTGGGTCTTCATCGAACGAATCGGACGCAGCATCGAGGTCGGCGCGAGCGACATGGGTCTCGTATTCGCCGCCCTGAAGGTGGTCGGCGGATTAAGCGCCGCGCTAGTCGCTCTGCTCGGTGATCGACTCGGCAACCGCTGGCCTCATGTACTTGTTTTGTTGTTTTTGACGCTTGGCGTATTGATGCTCGCCAACCCTGTCAATTTCTGGATCTACGCTTTCGGCGCATGGATCTGGGAAGGAGCCTTCACCATCGGGTGCGTCTATCAAACGGCGGCAATCGCTAAACTCGATCAAAGTAACCGTCTCGTCGTGCTCGTCCCGGCCGCGTTCGCCGTCAGCGCATTCATCGGCCCCGAACTCGCAGGACGCCTGGCCGAGGTCGGCGGCTTCACCCCACTGTTTGTACTTGCCGTCGTTTGTGCGGCCATTCCGACGATCGCGTCCTGGAACGTCGATCGCCGCCCCGCGCATGGATGAGGCCGGACCCAAAGGCTTCGAGCGATACAACCCCGACTTCGGTCAGGGAGCGCTGCGACGTCGAATCCGCTTGATCGCCGAGGGTAACGAGGTTCGTGCTGGCGTCGAGGATGCCTATCACTCGTTCCGCATGACACTCCGCCACGATGGCGAACGGATCGTCGAACTGCTGCCGCAGTTCCATCGCGTACCGCTGACCACCTGCCCCTCCGCAGCCCTGCCGTTGCAACGACTGATCGGCACATCGATTGATAGCAGCTGGCGGGACCTTGCTACGCGTGAGAGCCCGAGGTCGCACTGTACGCATTTATTTGATCTTGCCGTACTCGCGATGGCGCATGCGCGTCGAGGCGGTACACGCACCTACGATGTCACCGTGCCAGACGAGCATCCTGGACCCGTATGGACAACGCTGCAGCGTGATGGCGAAACGATATTTCGCTGGCGCACTTTCGAGGCGCGCATTCTCGAACCCGTGGAGTTGGCAGACAAGCCGTTGCTGCGCGGCTTCTCACGCTGGGCGACGAGTCGCTTCGAGGGCGACGAACTCGAGGCGGCGCTCGTCCTACACAAGGGCTATTTCGTAAGTCGTGCCCGTGCTTGGGATGTCGAGGCAGGCGCGGATAAGCCAGTGGCCCACCACACCATGATGCGCGACGCTTGCCACAGTTACAGCGAGCCGCAGATGTCGATCGCGATCCGGCAACGCGGTACAACCATCGACACGAGTGACCCATCAGTTCCACTGGTAGCAGATCTCAGTTGAGGAAATCCGTTATGGCACGTTTATTCGATTACACCGATCGCGTCGCCCTCGTCACCGGCGCCGGACAAGGAATGGGACTTGGGATCGCCAAAACACTTGCCTCACTCGGTGCGCGAGTTCTCGTCAATGACTTCTAC